>NZ_LZHI01000065.1:0-464 GCF_001690385.1 Gilliamella sp. Choc6-1 | reverse complement strand
GGAGTTGACGACCAATTACAAGGTCAGCGGGTGATCATTTTTACCTACCATTTAGAAAATGTGCCAAATTGGATAAAAAATAAGGATATTTATAGCTTATATAAAGGTTATGGCGGTTTAGAGAAAGCCGTATTGGGTGAAAGACCTGTTAAAGGTGCGCATAACTATAGTATTTCTTCTGATGGAAGATTAAGCTTAATAAGGGCTAGAAGTGGTAGTTATATTTTATAAAATTATTTTAATTCATTAGATTACTGTTAAGTTTAAGATTTGCGGGGTAAAAAAGTGTTTCCATACTTACTGTCATACCAATATACAGCTGAAACGAGTCATAAGCGGAAGCAGTGACAGAATCGATTAACAAATTTTAACTAACAGGTAATAACTGATGAAAACACAAATCAAAAAAGTCTTAATATTAGGTAGTAGTTTACTGATGTTATCGTTACTGACAGGGTGCGATT
>NZ_LZHI01000064.1:0-140052 GCF_001690385.1 Gilliamella sp. Choc6-1 | reverse complement strand
TAGTCGTAATCAACGTCGCTTTAGAACATTCAATGTCATCGATGACTTTAATCGTGAGGCGTTAGGGATTGATATTGCAGTAAGCTTACCAGCAGGAAGGATTACCCGTTACTTAGATAAACTGGCTGAATATCATGGATATCCATTAAAAATACGAGTAGATAATGGACCAGAATTTACAGGAAAAACCTTTATAAACTGGGCTAAATCACATGATATAGCCATTGATTATATAAAGCCCGGTAGCCCTTATCAAAATGGTTACATTGAACGATTTAACCGGACTTATCGAACTGAAGTGTTAGATTTATATCTTTTTAACAACCTAGCGCAAGCAAGGAGAATAACCGAAGAATGGCTCACCATTTATAATACCGAAAGACCGCATGAGGCATTAAATAACATGACACCGATTGAGTATAAAACACTAAAACAAGCAGCTTAATTTTCTACGTGAATTGTGTACTAAGTTTGGGGCATTTACAGTTGTTTTAATAACAAAGTATTAGTTATTAAACTGTACTAGGAAAATTAGTTTTGTTACCATTTTGCAATGAAGATCATATTAAAGCGATACCAACTAATTTTGTAACTTCTAATATTTTTATTACAATAGGTTAAAGATCTACATTATTATGAAATAAGTTCTAAAAATGTCGGTAACAAATAATAATATTACGATTAAAGTAACGTTTTAAACCTAAATTGCTACAATTTATTCTGTTGTTATAATTTTATAATAATAATTTTTAACCCATTTATAATTTATTAAAAAAATAAGATATTTCTTAATAAGATAAGATATTTTATCCGCTAATAAATCTTGTTTAGGTACTTTTAATAAAGGTAATTTAATATTTTCAATTGATTAATCTTTTACCAAAAAGAGTCTACATTATTTTTTTAATAGTTAAAAAGCCTGTTTTTCTTTCTTCAAGGATGGTTTTTATATTAGTTCCAAAACCATTTATGTCCCAATGATTTTTATATAATAACAATAAGCGAATATATATTAATCTTTTTAATTATCATCACAATTTCAAACTTATTTAGAGATATTAAAATGAGTAATCATATTAATAACAATTCTATATTGTAATTAAATTACATAATCGGTATTAATACCTACAAATTATCCTTATTTTAAAAATAAGTATTCAATATTATCTGATTATTAGGATAATTTTCAGTTTAATTTATTCTTGCGCAATTATTTGGAATCAACTTGAATAAACCATAAAAATTTGATAGTTTACTGTTAATTATTTTATCATTTAACAAATAAAGAAGGTAAGTGTTATGACAATCAAAGTAGGTATTAATGGATTTGGTCGTATTGGCCGTATTGTTTTCCGTGCAGCACAAAAACGTTCTGACATTGAGATCGTCGCAATCAATGATTTATTAGATGTTGATTATATGGCTTACATGCTTAAATATGATTCAACTCACGGCCGTTTTGATGGTACTGTTGAAGTTAAAGATGGCAAATTGGTTGTTAATGGGAAAACAATCCGTGTTACTGCTGAGAGAGATCCTGCAAACTTAAAATGGAATGAAGTAGGTGTTGATGTTGTTGCCGAAGCTACAGGTTTATTCTTAGATGATGCAACAGCTCGTAAGCACATCCAGGCTGGTGCTAAAAAAGTTGTTTTAACTGGACCTTCTAAAGATAACACTCCTATGTTCGTTATGGGTGTTAATGATAAAGATTATGCTGGTCAAGATATTGTTTCTAATGCTTCATGTACAACTAACTGTTTAGCGCCTTTAGCTAAAGTTATTAACGACAACTTTGGTATTGTTGAAGGTCTAATGACAACAGTACACGCTACAACTGCAACTCAAAAAACTGTAGATGGTCCATCACATAAAGATTGGCGTGGTGGTCGTGGTGCAGCTCAAAACATCATACCTTCATCAACAGGTGCAGCCAAAGCTGTAGGTAAAGTTATTCCTGAATTAAATGGAAAATTAACTGGTATGGCTTTCCGCGTTCCAACTCCAGACGTTTCTGTTGTTGACTTAACTGCTCGTTTATCTAAACCAGCTAAATACGAAGATATCTGTAAAGTGATTAAAGCTGCTTCTGAAGGCTCAATGAAAGGTGTTCTTGGTTATACAGAAGATGCAGTTGTTTCTACAGATTTCTTAGGTGAAGTTTGTACTTCTGTATTTGATGCGAAAGCAGGTATTCAAATCAGCGATACTTTTGTGAAGCTTGTTTCTTGGTATGACAATGAAGTGGGTTATTCTAACAAAGTATTAGATTTAATAGCTGTTGTTTCTAAAAAATAATCGTTATTAAAGCGCTAAAAAAGTAACTAAAAACGCCCATTATCAAGAATGGGCGTTTTTAATAATAATATTACTATATTAATTAAATTACGACGACTTCTGAAGCTGCTGGTCCGCGAGGGCTATCTTGGATAGCAAATTCAACTTGTTGTCCTTCTGCTAGCGTTTTAAATCCGTCACCGGAAATTGCTGAGAAGTGAACAAATACGTCTTTGCTCCCATCGGCTGGCGTGATAAACCCAAAACCTTTACTCTCGTTAAACCATTTTACTTGGCCTGTTTTCTTATTCATTTACTAGATATCCTAACAATAATTAATATTTTGCCTTTTAGGCTCGTATAGACTTTTTACGCAACATTAATAATTCAACAGATAAAAAACAAAAAAATGACTAATAAACTACATCATAATTGTTAACCGTTTTCATAGAAATGTACTGCGTCATAAGTCTGTTACTATTACCGCATAATTTATATTTGAAAGCAAGAAATTAATGACAGTTTTTTTATCTTAGAGTGAAGTTTTTTATAAAATTTTTATATGTGTCGCATAATTTGATATATAGCAAATTATTAGCCGATAAAAAATTTTTAATTTATTTCGAAAGTAAAGAATACTAAATTAAGTGCAGATCTAAGGAAATGAGGAAGGTTAATATTAACTATTATGTATCCAATTTATAAAAGTAAACAAATTTATAATATTATTTGTTTTATGCGTTTTTATGGACATTTTAAAAACGTGAGTTAAATGAAATAGGGTTATTCTAAATAGTCATTTTTATCTTGTTACTTTTTTATAATTTAATTTCTGCCAAAAATGTTTGGTCAGATGTAAGAAGTTAAACTCTACAATATCCAGGTAAAATCATATTGGTAACCATATTTCAAATTTTTGTGGGACTAAAAAGAATATAAATGATACATTTATAGGATGTCTTAACAAAATATTTTCGAAATCAAATTAAAAGCCATAAGATATGATCTTATAGCTTAACTTAGGTAATGAATTCTATCTGATTAAAACGTATTATTAGGTGAAACTATTTACTTTTTGCTCTTTCAAATGATTCAACAATCTCTTTACGAGCAGCTTCAGCATTCTCCCAACCTTCAACTTTAACCCATTTGCCTTTTTCAAGTGCTTTATATTGTTCAAAAAAGTGCTTAATTTGAGATTTAAGCAGTTCAGGTAAATCATTTACATCTTTAATATGGTCATACTCTTTTGATAATTTTGTATGTGGAACAGCAACAAGTTTTGCATCTTCACCTGCTTCATCCTTCATTTTTAATACACCAACTGGGCGGCAACGAATAACTGAACCAGGTTGTAATGGGTATGGAGTTGGGACTAATACATCAACTGGATCACCATCAAGTGATAAAGTATGATTAATATAACCATAATTACATGGATAAAACATTGTTGTTGACATAAACCGGTCAACAAAAACCGTGCCTGTGTCTTTATCAACTTCATATTTAATTGGATCAGAATTAGCAGGAATTTCAATCACAACGTAAATATCATCGGGTAAATCTTTACCTGCAGGTACATTTAATAGTCCCATTTTAGTATCCTCTATCTTTGTTAATAATATTGTTTAATGATAAGTAAATAAGTGCGCCTATTAAAATTATTCAGTATCATTTAAATCTCTTAAGTATTGAAAAATTTGCTTGGCTACTTTTTGTGTTTTATTGGCTTCTTTTTCTTTCTTAGCTGCCCGAGCTAAAGCGCGAAGCTGCTGCCTATCAGCTGTGGGAAATAAACCAATAATAATTTCTGCATCACCTGTTTCAATCAAATCATCTCTCAGTTTTTCAATCTTATGAAACATTGCGACTTGTTGATTATGGCGATTTTTAAGTTTATCAAGTGCTTGAGTAATTGGTTCAATATCGCGGTTACGAAGTAGTTTTCCGATATATTGAATCTGTCTTCTGTATCCCTCTTTTTTAATTTTTTTTGCAAGTTCAATTGAATAACGTAAATCTTCATCAAGTGGGATCTTATCAATTTCATTTTTGCTTAAATTAACTAATTCAACTCCCAATTTCTTTAAAGCTTCAGCATCTCTTTTTATTTCACTTTTGCTGACATAAATAATTTCATCTTCAATGTCTTTTTTGTTAAATTCTTGCGCAGTGATTAACTCTTTTTGGTAATTCATAGGATTTCTTGTGTTAACAGTTAACTAAAATGTAATTCTGGCTTATTATAGCGTATCATTAGCAGAATTGTAGAAAATAATAAATGAGTATTGAACAGATAAAAAAAGATGCTATAAGCCAAAAATTACATTTATCAGCTATTGTAGCTAATGCTATAGAACAAGCTAAAAAAAGAGTCGATTCAGTGGAAGTCTCGATTAATCAAGCAACAGGACTAAGTGTAAGCACTCGCTTTGGTGAGGCCGAAAACGTAGAATTTAATAGTGATGGCGCATTAGCAATTACCGTTTTCCAAAACCAACGTAAGGGAAGTGCCTCAACCAATGATTTATCGCCAATAGCTATTTCACAAACGATTGATATGGCGATTAATATTATGCGGTACACTTCTGCTGATCCTTGCTCGGGTTTAGGCGATGTTAATCAAATGGCATTTAATCCTCCTGATTTAGATTTATTCTACCCAAGTGAGTTAAATGTTGATAAAGCCATAGAACAAGCAAAAATGGCCGAAGAAATGGCTTTGGCTCACTCTAAGCTTGTTAATAGTGATGGCGGTTATTTTAGTAGCCGATACGGGATTTATGTTTATGGTAATAGTTTAGGAATGTTACAAGGGTATTGTGCGAGTTCGCACTCACTTTCTTGCTCGGTCATTGCCGAGGAAGGTGGGCAAATGGAGCGTAATTATGCTTATACATCATCACGTGATACCAATGATTTAGCTTCCCCCTTATGGGTTGGAGAACAAGCAGCAAAAAAAGCAGTTTCTCATTTGGGCAGTAAGAAAATTTCAACTATGCAAGTACCTGTACTATTTTGTGCAGAAGTTGCAGTTGGATTACTTGGGCATTTGATAGGTGCCATAAGTGGTGGCTCAATATATCGTAAATCTTCTTTTTTATTAGACAGGTTGGGAGAATCGATTCTACCTTCTTGGACTACTATTCATGAAGATCCCCATGTTTTAAAAGGAATAGGTTCTTCACCTTTTGATAGTGAAGGTACTAAAACCATTAAACGTAATATCATTGAACAAGGTGTTTTACAAACCTATTTGCTAAGTAATTATTCTGCTAGAAAGTTAGGGTTAATTTCAACCGGTCATGCCGGTGGCATTCACAACTGGATAGTATCATCAAGCCTATATGATGCTGATTTTGATGCGATGCTTAAGAAATTAGATAAAGGGATAATGATTACTTCATTAATGGGGCAAGGTGTTAATATTGTTACGGGTGATTATTCTCGTGGAGCAACGGGTTTTTGGGTTGAAAATGGAAAGATTCAATATCCAGTTAGTGAAATTACTATTGCTGGTAATCTGAAAGATATGTATAAAAATATTGTCGCAATTGGTAATGATGTCGAAACAAGAACGAATATTCAATGTGGTTCAATTTTGATTGATAATATGAGTATAGCAGGGAAATAAGAGCAGTATGGGCAGATTTTTACATAGTACCTTTTTTCAAAAAATAACTTCATGGATGCCGGGGTTAAGTAGTTTATTACAATATAAGCGAGAATATTTTACTTTTGATCTTAAAGCGGGCTTATCGGTTGCTGCTGTTTCGTTACCTGTGTCCATTGCTTATGCTGAATTA
Source organism: Gilliamella sp. Choc6-1 (assembly GCF_001690385.1). Lineage (NCBI taxonomy): Bacteria > Pseudomonadati > Pseudomonadota > Gammaproteobacteria > Orbales > Orbaceae > Gilliamella > Gilliamella sp. Choc6-1. The sequence continues at coordinate 133,969 of NZ_LZHI01000064.1, read as the reverse complement.
ACGGGAGTCGGTGCAATAGCAGGGCTATATTCAACTATTTTACCTTTAATTGTGTATGCGCTTTTTGGCTCTTCTAAACAACTAATTGTTGGGCCTGATACAGCAACTTGTGCGGTGGTTGCTGCTGTTGTATTGCCGTTAGCGGTTAATGATCCTGTATTACGTTGGCAATTAGTTGTTATATTAACAATTATGATCGGTATTTGGTGTATTATTGCCGGGAAGTTGCATCTTGGTGCACTGGCTGACTTACTGAGTCAACCTATTTTAATTGGTTTGCTTAATGGAATTTCAATTACTATTATGGTTGATCAATTAGCTAAAACATTAGGATTTCATTATGATTATTCCTATTTGATTGAGCGAATTATTTATTTTCCATTTAAGATATTCCAAATTCATATAGGAACAGCACTAGTTTCATTTTTTACTTTGCTGATTTTAGTTAGTTTAAAGCGATTAAAACCACAATATCCAGCTCCACTGTTAGCTGTTATTGTGATGACGATATTTTCATGGTTGTTTAATTTTGATCATTTTAATATTCGTATTATTGGTAATGTGAGCAGTGATTTTATTCCTGTCGAATCATGGATTGATTTTGATAAAGGTTTAATGCGTGATTTAGTTGTACCTTCGCTTAATATTGCTATCATCTGTTTTGTTAGTATGATGATAACAGTACGTAGTTTTGCTTCTAAAAATAACTATGAAACAAATGCCGATGTCGAATTTAAAGCGTTAGGTATGGCTAATATTGCAGCAGGGCTATCACAAGGTTTTGTCGTTAGTGGTACATCATCAAGAACTGCTGTGAATGATGCAAATGGGGGTAAAACACAGCTAGTTTCAATTATTGCCGCAATCTTAATTGGTTTTGTAGTAATGTTTTTGCTTTCCCCTTTGCAGTATATTCCAACTTGTGTATTAGGGGTGATTTTAATTTATTCTTCAATTTCCTTAATTAATTTTCAAACGATCATTCGCTTTTTTAAATTTGATCGTGACGCTTTTTATTTAAGCTTATCAACTCTAATTGCGGTACTCTTAATTGGAATTATTCCAGGTATGGCTCTTGCTGTTTTATTAGGTCTATTTTTATTTTTACGACGTATATTTAGACCTAAAGATCAACTATTAGGCATTGATGAAAGTGGGAGAATTCATTCATTAGGACAAGGTGTTAATCCAGTAAATAATACCATTATTTATAGATTTAACTCTCCATTAACCTATTTTAATATTGCCTATTTTAAAAGAAGAATTATTAATTTTATTGATGAAGCAGAGGAACCAATTAACTATGTTATTGTTGACGCAATACCCTGCTTTACCTATAAAGATGTCAGCGTAATATCGGGCATTGATGAACTAGTCAGATCGCTGAAAATACGTAATGTTGTTTTGATTTTATCGGGTAGACGAAAAACACTTAAAAATTGGTTTAAACAAATGAATATTAATCTCGATGATAAATGTATTGAAATTACTTATGATCTTTATTTCGCTGTTCGATTAGTTCAAAGCAGGAGACATATGGAAAAAAATAAGTTTGATTAATCTGCATTATATTTATTTTTAATAAATTAAGGAGTAAGCAACCTGTCTCCTCAACAGAAAATGTATAAAAATTAACATTAGATTCAATGTTATTAATAAATATTTTACAAAAAATAGCTTTTTGTTTTTTTGAGAACTTTTCTATTTTAATAATAGTAAGATATTAATATAGACAATTCCCTACAAATTTAAGTAAAATAATAGATCTTTTAAATTAAGCAAACAAGTAAAATCATCAGAGGTAAAAATGGCTCGTGTAACTGTCCAAGATGCAGTAGAAAAAATAGGTAATCGCTTTGATCTCGTTTTAGTTGCAGCAAGGCGTGCTCGCCAATTACAAGTCGAAAATAAATCACCACTAATTCCCGAAGAAAACGACAAAGAAACTGTTGTTGCTTTGCGTGAAATTGAAGATGGTCTTGTAAATAAAAATATTCTTGATACTGCTGATTTTCAAACACGCCAAGAAGAAGAGGCAGAAGTACTTTCTACTCTGCATGAATCGATTCTCCTTGAAAATACGCCATCGTACGAATAAGCTTAACAGGAATTGCCTATGCAATATTTTGATAGCTTAAAAGAAATCATTACGTCGTATCTTCCTCCTAAACAAGTTGAGATTATACAAGGTGCTTATCTTTTTGCTAAGAAAGCTCATCAAGGGCAATTCCGAAGTAGTGGTGAATCATATATAACTCATCCCATTGCAGTTGCAGCAATATTGGCCGAGATGCGGCTTGATTGTGATACAATTATCGCTGCACTTTTGCATGATACCATAGAAGATACAACAGTAACTTTTCAAGATATCACCAATCATTTTGGTAAACATATTGCCATTCTCGTTGAGGGTGTATCTAAGCTTGATAAATTAAAGTTTCGTAATAGACAAGAAGCACAAGCCGAAAATTTTCGGAAAATGATGCTTGCAATGGCTGAAGATGTTAGGGTTATTTTGATTAAACTTGCTGACCGTACGCACAACATGAGAACTCTTGCTGCGTTAAGGCCTGATAAGCGGCGTCGGATTGCAAAAGAAACGCTAGAAATTTATGCACCACTAGCACATCGTCTCGGTATTCATCATATCAAAACAGAGCTCGAAGTTTTAGGCTTTACAGCTATGCATCCAAACCGAGCAAAAGTCATCGAAAAAGTTATCAAGTCCGCTCGAGGAACAAGAAAAGAACTTATTCAGCAGATCTTATCTGAGATCAGAAGTCGATTATTAGAAGCCCACATTGATGCAGAAGTTGAAGGATTAGAAAAAAATATTTATGTGATTTATCAGAAAATGCAAATGCGCGAGCAGCATTTTCATTCAATTATGGATATTTATATTTTTAGAATTTTGGTGAAAGATATTGATGCTTGTTACCGTGCACTTGGCCTTGTGCATAATCTTTATAAACCACGCCTTAATCGTTTTAAAGACTATATTGCTATTCCAAAAGCGAATGGTTATCAATCATTACATTCTTCATTAATTGGTCCACATGGCACACCAGTTGAGGTTCAGATCCGTACTGAAGATATGGATCAAATGGCTGAAATGGGAGTAGCTGCGCATTGGGTTTATCATGAAAACAATGCGCTCAATAATACAACAGCACAAATTAAAGCTCAACGTTGGATGCAAAGCTTACTTGAATTGCAACAAAGTGTAGGTAATTCATTTGAGTTTATAGAAAACGTAAAATCAGATTTATTTCCTAAAGAGATTTATGTTTTTACACCAAAAGGTCGTATAGTGCAGTTACCAGAAGGAGCGACTGCAGTTGATTTAGCTTATGCAGTCCATTCAGATATTGGATATCAATGTATTGGTGCAATTGTGGATCGTAAGCCATATCCTCTTTCACAACCCTTAAGTAACGGGCAAACGGTTGAAATTATTACTTCTCAAGAGAGTAGACCTAATGCTAACTGGTTAAATTTTGTAGTTAGTGCTAAAGCTCGATCGCGCATTCGTCAAGCGTTAAAAACATTAAAACGTGAAGATGCAATTGAATTAGGTCGACGATTGCTAAACCTATCCTTGCTTAGGTCTGGTGGTATTAATGCGCTTTCTATAAAACAGAAAAATAAGATTATTGAGTTAACAAAATTGCAATCTTTTGATGATGTGTTAGCGGAAATTGGGCTTGGAAATATCATGAGCCATTTTATTGCTAAAGGAATAGTACACGAAGAATTATTTCAAGATTTGTCTGAGACAAATAAAACACTTGTTATCACTGGTAGTGAAGGTGTTTTAGTGACCTTTTCAAAATGTTGTCATCCAATTCCTAATGATCCTATTGTTGGGTTGGTTAGCCCAGAAAAAGGATTAACAGTGCATCATGAATCTTGCCGAAATGTTTCTGGTTATCAAAACAACCCCGAACAATATATTTTAACAAGATGGGCGCTAGATATTACACAGCTATTTGTCGCTGAAATTTGGGTGGATATTACCAATAATCAAGGATCACTTGGACATATTCTTTCTATCATTAATGATGAGCAAGCACATATACAATGGCTTAATACTGAAGAAAAAGATAGGCAAATTTACACGATTATCCTTCAAATTGAAGTTAAGAATACACAAAAACTTAATGATTTAATGCGGAAAATCTCATTTCAGCAAGATGTTGTTAGTGTCACTCGTAATGTTAATCAGCGATGATGAGCCGATTTTTTAGTCAACTGCCATTGATACAATTAACGGGTATTGGGAGTAATCTAGAAAAAAAATTCCATACACTGGGCATATACACAGTTCAAGATTTATTATTGCATTTTCCTCTACGTTATGAGGATCGTACTTCTTCATGTGCCATTGGAGATGTTTCTATAGGTGAATACACCACTATAGAAGGGCGGATTATAAAAAGTGAAGTAATTTTTAGACGCCGACAAATGTTAATCTGTCATATTCAAGACGACTCAGGTATTGCGATATTAAGATTCATGCATTTTAATGCTGGAATGAAAGCAAGCTTAGTTCCGGGAAAATGGATCACGGCTTACGGTGAGGTTAAAAACGGAAAAACGTATCCCGAAATTATTCATCCCCAATTTAAAATAAAGACAAACCTTCAAGAAAAAACGGTTAATTTGGAGGATAACCAAGAACGTTTTACACCTATTTATTCCACAACCTATGGATTGACTCAGAATGTCATTCGTAAATTAATTCAATCAGCTTTACTATTACTTAAACGTAATCTTCCTGAGGAGATTTTGCCAGAAAAGCTGGCAAGTCGTTATTTAAGTGCATATGACTCACTAAATATTATCCACAATCCACCAATTGATACTGAGATTAAACTGTTAGAATCGGGTGAACATCCTGCGATTAAACGTTTTATTTTTGAAGAGTTAATTGCTTACCATTTAAGTATGTTGATGATAAAAAAACATAACCAAAACCAGCGATCGCATCCATTTTATCCAAGCCAGCGCTTAATTAAGCCATTTTTATCCTTATTACCTTTTACGCCAACTCGTGCTCAGCAACGCGTTGTGCAAGATATCTATCAAGATATGACCAAAGCAGTGCCCATGATGCGATTAATTCAAGGTGATGTAGGTTCTGGTAAAACGTTAGTTGCTGCTTTAGCTGCATTAAATGCGATTGAAAACGGTAATCAAGTGGTGTTAATGGCGCCGACCGAAATATTAGCTGAACAGCACTATAACAATTTCAATAATTGGTTTACGCCGTTAGGGATTAGCCTTGAATGGTTATCTGGTCGATTAACCGCTAAAAATAAGCAGCTTCGTTATGAACGTATTAAAAATGGTGAAATCACCATGTTAATTGGTACGCATGCAGTGTTTGTGGATAAAGTTGAGTTTGCTTCGTTAGGATTAGTCATTATTGATGAACAGCATCGCTTCGGTGTAAACCAACGTTTAACTCTTTGGGAAAAAGGTATTAAAAATAACTTTCATCCACACCAATTAATTATGACTGCAACGCCGATTCCTCGAACACTAGCCATGACAGTATATGCAGATTTAGATGTTTCTATCATTGATGAATTACCGCCTGGGCGAACGCCCATTACTACAGTTGTCATACCTAATACTCGTCGTGATGAAATTATTGAACGTGTCAACCAAGCTTGCCTTGATAACCGCCAAGTTTATTGGGTTTGTACATTAGTTGAAGAATCTGAAATGCTTGATGCCCAAGCTGCTGAAATACTTGTAGAAGAATTACAACAAAGATTGCCACATCTTAATATTGCTTTAGTACACGGCAAAATGAAATCAGATTTAAAACAATCAGTCATGCAAGACTTTAAAGCTGGAATGATTCAACTACTTGTTGCTACAACGGTTATTGAAGTCGGTGTTGATGTGCCTAATGCGAGTTTAATGATTATCGAAAATGCAGAACGATTAGGCTTAGCTCAATTACATCAATTGCGAGGGCGAGTAGGGCGTGGAACGGCGGTATCGCATTGTGTGCTTATGTATCAAGCGCCTTTAAGCAAAGTTGCCCAAGCACGCATGAAGGTAATGCGTGAAAGTACAGATGGATTTGTTATTGCCCAAAAAGATCTTGAACTTCGTGGTGGTGGCGAAATTTTAGGTACTAGGCAAATGGGAGTGGCTAATTTTAAAGTTGTTGATCTAATTCGTGATCAACATTTGATTAGTGAAGTACAACAAGCCTCTTATGATATCCAAACAAATCACCCACAAAGCGCAGCGCAATTAGTTGATTGTTGGCTTCCAAATCGTGAAAAGTATATTAATGCTTGATTAATAATGTTAAGTTAGATTGACGTGTGGATGATAAAATTATCATTTGAATCCGTCCACACGTTAAAGTCTAATAGCTAAATTCGCCGATTATAAGAATGAGCGATACGGCAACTCTGGTTCATCGATAAAAATATCTCTAAAGCCACGATAATGTTGATAATGCATTTTATTCTTATCGGTTGGGTAAGTATATTTACCACCAACTTGCCAAAAGAAAGGTGTAAATTTATAATCAAGACGATCTTTTTTCATTTTCCATAAAACTTCAATTTCACGAGGATCGCTTTGGAAGTTTGCCCAAATATCATGGTGGAAAGGGATCACAACTTGAGTATTAAGAGATTCAGCTGCTCGCAAAATATCGGCCGATGTCATTTTATCGGTCACGCCACGAGGATTTTCGCCATAAGACAGCAGTGCTACATCAATTTTGTAATCATTCCCATGTTTGGCATAATAGTTAGAATAGTGGGAATCACCAGAGTGATACAGTGAACCGCCTGATGTTTCAAATAGGTAATTTACCGCTCTATCATTCATACCATCTAAAATAGATTTATCGGTTGATGATACGCCTTTTGGCAAAGTCACCAACGATGTTCTATCAAAAGAGTCTAATACTCGAATTGTAATATCACCTACCTCAATTGTTTCTCCCACTTTAGCAACAATACAACGTTCTTCAGGTACGCCCCAGCTTTTCCATAATTCCACACAAGCTTTTGGACCAATAAATTTTACTTTGGGTGAACAGTTTTGAATAACCGCAGCAGCAACATTTACATCAATATGATCGGCATGATCATGCGTTGCCATCACTGCATCAATTTTTTTTATTGCAAAAGGATCAAGAACAAATGGACTGGTTCTTAAGTTAGGCTGCAATTCACGGACTCCACCCATTCGCATCATTTGGTGTTGCTTGTTCATTAATGGGTTTGCGTGAGTTTTTTTACCAGTACCACACCAAAAATCAACAGATATATTGGTATTACCTGCTGATTTCAACCAAATACCTGTACAAGCAAGCCACCACATAGTAAATGTATTGGGTTTAACCTCTGTAGCTTCAATCTCCTCATTAAGCCAAGTTCCCCACTCAGGAAATGTATTTAATATCCACGATTCACGGGTAATTTCATTTACTTTACTCATACTCTGTTCCTTTTACAATTTAATAGTTAAACTAAAATAACTTCAACGCCTTGCTCCTTAATGCATTCAATTACGTCCTTATTGGCTTGTTTTCCAGTAATCAAAATATCAATTTTATTTACTGGGCAAAAAAGCATGCCAGAATTGGCCTTAGTATCAATTTTTGAGCTATCAACGACCACAACTAATTTTTCAGTTTTTTCCAATATTTGTTGTTCAGCTATAGCACCTAGAATTTCGTTTTTATAAAGACCAGTTGGTGTTAATGTTTTACCACTAGTAAACATCCACTTGCCTGCATAAGAATCGGTTATGTTAGCAATAGGGTTAAGAATAATATTTTGTGTTTTGTTATATAATCCACCCATAATGATGACATTTTCATGATCATGCTCAATTAAATAACAAGCTAATGGAAAATAATTAGTAATAATTGAAACATCTTTCCCACACAGTTCACGCCCTAGTAAAAAAGCTGTCGATCCACAATTTATAACAATATTTTCATCACTGTTGCATAACTGTGCAGCACGAATTGCAATACGTGCTTTTTCGTGATAATGATCGGTATTGTTGTTGTCAATCGGTGCCCAGATTGGTTTTACTTCTTCTAATCGCATAACGCCATTACGAACTTTTTTAACTCGCCCTTCCTGATCAAGCTTAGTAATATCTCGCCTTGCTGTTGCTGGCGATATAGCAAAGTTTGCGATCAACTCAGTCACTTTAACCATACCTTTTTCGTTTACCAACGCTACTATTTCGTTATGCCGTGTAATTTCGTTCATTTTTATATTTTATGATTAAATTTGATTATTTTATCGTAATTTTTATTTATGTTGTTGTCAATTATTATAATTTAATTTATTAATGATTAATTATTTAATATGTTGATAATAATGCTTATTTTTATTTTTTTCTTGTAATTTTTTATAAATTGTGATGACTGTCACAGATATTATAATGGTTATCATAGAAAAGTGATCTTTATCAAAGTAATCATAAATAATCATTGAGTGATTTGTTTTGATTGTAGAATATAGTAAGTGCTATCTAATAAGTCATTACGAATAACATTAAAGTGATCAGCGTTTCCATTCATTCACTTTGCAGGTTGTAAGTATTTTGATGAGAGGCATTTAGCTAAAACGCAATATCAAAATGTAGTGTTGTAAGGACAATAAGAAATGTCAATAACTGATGAGAGGAACATATGGAAGCAATCTATAACGTATTTTATATTTTTTATAGTCAAGTGATGACAAAAGCGCCTTTGTTACTTGGCTTAGTGACGATGCTTGGTTATTGTTTATTACGTAAAGATCTAACTACAGTGTTAAAAGGTACAATTAAGACCATTGTTGGATTTATGCTATTGCAAGTTGGATCTGGTGTGTTGGTTTCAACATTTAAACCTGTTATTGCTAAACTTGCAGAATACCATGGTATTAAAGGCTCAATTATTGATACTTATGCCTCTATGGTGGCCGTTGAAAATGGTATGGGTGAGCACTATTCATGGGTAGGTTATGCAGTTTTACTCGCTTTAGCTATCAATATTTTATTAGTTATTTTTCGACGCCTGACAGGTATTCGAACTATTATGTTAACTGGTCATATTATGTTCCAACAGGTCGGTTTAATTGCACTATTTTACTTTCTTTTTGGCTACAGCATGTGGGAAACCATCATCTATTCGGCTATTATCACCGCACTTTATTGGGGCATATTTTCTAATATGATGTTCAAACCAACCGAAGCGGTAACTGGTGGAGCTGGGTTTTCAATTGGTCATCAGCAACAGCTAGGTTCTTGGATTGCGGTTAAAGTGGCACCAAAATTAGGTGATAAAAACGACACAGTTGATAATCTAAAATTACCAAAATGGTTACATATTTTTCATGATAGTATTGCTGCAACCACAATCGTAATGACGATTTTCTTCGGTATTATATTACTTTCCTTTGGGTTAGATAATTTACAAACAATGGCAGGTTCCACTCATTGGACTATCTACATCTTTGAAACAGGGCTTAAATTTGCCGTCGCAATTCAAGTTATTGTTGGTGGTGTACGCATGTTTGTTGCTGAATTATCTGAAGCTTTCAAAGGTATTTCAGAAAAACTGATCCCTAACGCAGTATTAGCCATTGACTGTGCGGCAATTTACGCTTTTTCTCCAAATGCGATGGTATTTGGTTTTATTTGGGGGGCATTAGGGCAATTCTTAGCGATTGGCTTGCTCCTTATCTTCAAATCGCCAATTATGATTATTCCGGGATTTATACCGATGTTCTTCTCCAATGCAACTATCGGAGTATTTGCTAACCATTTCGGTGGATGGAAAGCGGTAATGAAAATATGTTTTTTCATGGGAATGATAGAGGTATTTGGTTCAGCTTGGGTGATTAATATCTTTGCGCAAAACAGCACGCCAATTGATTCATGGATGGGTATGGCAGATTGGGCAATTTTATTCCCACCGATTTTGCAAGGTTTGTTTTATTCTCATTTATTTATCTATGTACTGATAGCACTTGCGTTAATTTACATGTTTTTTGCTGCTAAACAGTTGCGCCAGGAAGAGTCCATACAACAAAAAAAACCAGAAATTAACGATGAACATCAAGATATTAACGAAGCTGTACTTGAAAAAATGGATGAAGTTGCTGTGAGTGAAGGTCGTCCAGTGCGGATTTTAGCGGTATGCGGTAGTGGGCAAGGTTCATCAATGATGATGAAAATGAAAATCGCCAATTATCTAAATAAAAAAGGTATTCCAAACGAAATGGACTCCTGTGCTGTAACAGATTACAAATCACGTTTGCCAAATGTCGATATCATCGTCGCTTCTAAGCATCTTATTCATGAAATCGAAGTTAATGAAGGTCAACATGCATTAGGTGTGCAAAATATGCTAAACCCACAAACCTTTGGCGATGAGCTTATAAAACTAATTGAACAAGTGCTTTTAAAATAGATTTTAAATACTTAAGGAGTACACCATGGCTTTAAAAGAATCATTAATTGAAAATAACTCTATTTTACTCAAAGCTGAGGCATCAAATTGGCAAGAAGCAGTCAAATTGGGCACTGATATGTTAGTTGCCTCTAAAGCAATAGAACCTTCTTATTACGATGCCATTATCCGCAGTGTCAAAAAAATGGGACCTTACATTATTATTGCACCAAACTTTGCCATGCCTCACGCAAGGCCTGAAGATGGTGTAAATCGTACGGCTTTTGCTTTGGTAACTTTAAAAAATCCAGTCTATTTTGATGGCGAAGATGAGCCTGTTGATGTCTTAGTGACATTAGCCGGTAGCACATCTGATCAGCATATGGAAGGATTAATGGAAGTGACTCAAATCTTAGATGATGAAAATAGTGAAATAGGAGTAGATCTTGATAAATTAAGACGTTGTAACACTAAAGAAGACGTTTATTTAGTTATAGCTCAAGCCTTAAATGGAGGTTGAATTATGTACCAAGCTTTAAAAGAACGTGTTTTAAAGGCTAATTTATTACTACCCAAATATAATTTGGTAACCTTCACTTGGGGTAATGTATCTGAAATCGATCGCGATAAAGGTCTTATCGCCATTAAACCTTCTGGTGTTGAGTATAGCAATATGAAGGTAGATGGTATTGTGGTTGTTTCACTAACGGGGGATATTGTAGAAGGAAAATTAAATCCTTCAAGTGATACAGCAACACATATTGAGTTGTATAAAGCATTTCCACTAATTGGCGGCATTGTGCACACGCATTCTCGTTACGCTACCATTTGGGCTCAAGCAGAATTAGATATTCCAGCACTGGGTACCACTCACGCTGATTACTTTTATGGCGATGTGCCTTGTACACGTGAACTAACCGATAGTGAAATCACAACTGATTACGAAAAAAATACAGGATTAGTAATAATAGAAGAGTTTAAACGCCGAGGCTTAGATCCTGTTGCTATGCCTGGCGCTATCATATCAGGTCATGCCCCATTTTGTTGGGGGAAAAACTCCCTAGATGCGGTACATAATGCTGTAGTACTTGAAGAAGTAGCTATGATGGCGCTTTCAACTCGACAACTTAATCAAACAATCAAAATACAACAAACATTATCTGATAAGCACTATTTTCGCAAACATGGTGAGAATGCTTACTACGGTCAAAAATAACAAATATCAAGGAGAACAACATGACAGCACCTAAATTACAAATAGCATTAGATCAAACTGAATTAGCACCAGCACTAGATGTGGCAAAAAATGTAGCAGGTTTTGTTGATATTATTGAAGTTGGCACCATTCTTGCGTTTGGTGCTGGTATGCAAAGTGTAAAACGGTTAAGAGAACTCTACCCAAATCATATTTTAGTGTGTGATTTAAAAACCACTGATGGAGGGGCGATATTGGCAAAAATGGCGTTTTCAGCTGGAGCCAATTGGTTAACTGTATCAGCTGCAGCTCATATTGCAACTGTAGAAGCATGTAAAAAAGTGGCTGATGAATTTAACGGTGAAATTCAAATCGAATTGTATGGTCACTGGACTTTAGATGATGCCAAAGCTTGGCGAAAACTTGGTATTAAGCAAGCCATATACCATCGCTCTCGTGATGCAGAACTAGCAGGTATTGGTTGGGGGGAAGATGATATAACTAAAATGCGTCAATTGTCTGATTTAGGACTTGAACTATCAATTACAGGTGGAATTGTGCCAGAAGATATCCATCTATTTGCAGGAATAAAAACCAAAGCCTTTATTGCTGGTCGTGCACTTGCTAATGAAAATGGCCAAAAAACGGCACAAGCATTAAGAGATCAGATCGCTAAATATTGGTAACAACCGCATGTAGCTGAACAAATCGGCTACATGATTTCTTTTCATATAAAAAATAGGTTATCACCATGCCGCAAAGTAAAGATATATCAAAAACATTGTATCAAATCAAAAATACTCCTCGTATTGGTATTTATGAAAAAGCCTTACCTAATGAATTATCATGGCAAGATAAATTACAAGTAACTAAAAAGTTAGGATTTGATTTTATCGAAATTTCGATTGACGAATCAAATGAGCGCCGAGCTCGATTAGATTGGTCTGACGATGAAATCTATTCACTCAGACATCAATGCGAAAAAATCGGAATTCCACTACATTCCATGTGCCTAAGTGCACATCGTAAATATCCATTTGGTTCAGCCAATAATGATATCCGTAGTGAAGCCCAAACCATTATGGACAAAGCCATTACGCTAGCTTACAAGTTAGGAATAAGAGTAATTCAACTCGCTGGCTATGATGTTTATTATGAACCTGCTGACTTACAAACGCATCAGTGTTTTATTCAAGGTATGCAGTGGGCAGTTAAGCAAGCAGAACGAGCAGGGGTAATGTTAGCGGTTGAAATTATGGATACGCCGTATCTTAACAGTTTAAGCAAATTCGAAATCCTCAAAAAAAATATCGATTCTCCTTACTTTATGGCTTACCCTGATGTCGGTAATATTACTGGTTGGAATTATGATACTTGCACTGAACTTATGTTAAGTCGTGACCATATTGTCCAAATTCATCTAAAAGACACATTTAAAGTTAAGGTTGATTATTCTGGGCAATTTAGGGATCTAGTCATTGGTGAAGGTGAAGTTGATTTTGCCGCTATTTTTGAAACACTTCGTACCATGAATTATGTTGCGCCATTGGTAATTGAAATGTGGGCAAAAGATGATAAATGGCAAGAAAATATCATGATTGCTCAAAAAAGGTTAAAAACAATAGGGCAAAAGGCGAAATTTCCTATATTTAGTAAATTGTACAATTAATAGTTATCTAGCTATTATTAAATGCTCTACCTAATTGATAAAATTGTATAATTTTTAACTATCTAAATATAGTGCAGCGTTAAAAGTAAGAAATTGTCTATGATAAAAGTAAAAGAGGATTTGGACATGAAAAAATTTATATAGGGCTTTTCTAAGTGTTTTAATCGTATCTAAAAGTTAGGTAGTACAGGACAATGGATTAAAAAATTAAAGGTTATTTAATATAAAAAAGTATTATTTTATTTCTTAACCCTTTTGGATTGAATCGGAAGAGCGAAGGCTTTTACTTCCGATTAATATATTGAGAAAAACAATATTTTTTCTGAAATTGAAAACTTAAAATATCTTTTAATATGTCAAATATAATTATGTCATATTTTGTTATATAGTATTTCTCAATTCTTTCAGTTCTATATATTATTGGAATTTATGTCTTGCTTTTTCTAACTATCTTTGTCCTCTTTGTGTCAAAGCGGGCATTAGGCTTTTTTTACAAAGCAAGCTTTAAGCATAATTTTTATTCCGTCAATTTTACAATCGATTTCATGATCGCCTTCAACTAAACGAATACCTTTAGCTTTAGTTCCTTTTTTTAAAACTGTTGAAGACCCTTTCAATTTGAGATCTTTTATAAGCAAAATATCATCACCATCCGCAAGTAAATTACCATTACTGTCTTTAACCTCTAATTGAGATGATTCAGTAGTTGTTTGATTTGGATCCCACTCATGTGCGCAAATTGAGCAGACAATTAAATTACCATCAGGATAAGTATATTCCGAACTACAATCGGGACAGTTAATTGTTGATTCCATCTTGTTTCCTAATTATTTAAAAACTAGATTATAGCATAAGTAATACAAATTTTATTGAAATTACTATATACATTATATTTATTATCTAAAAAATAACATGAATATAAAGATTTGATGAAAAATTCAGTTTTTTTAATTATAAAGACTTTATTATTTGCTCTTTGCACGAATAGGGGTATCGTGTAATATAGTGGCATCATAAAAAATAAAAATTGTGAACGTTGTATGAAACCATCTATTAAATTACTTTCAATGCTTTTATTTATACTGTCATTAGTTGGTTGTGGATTAAAAGGTCCACTTTATTTTCCTACAAATGGGGCAATGGCATTAACTCAATTACAGTTATTCGATAAAATCGCTTAGCGGGATAGATGAATGGATTTTTTACATTATCAAAACGGCCATTTAAAAGCTGATAAAGTAGCAATTTCTGATCTTGCAGCGCAATATGGTACCCCATTGTATGTTTACTCTGCAAACTATATTGTCAAGCAATTTTTAGCTTATGAACGATCACTTACAAATTATAAACATTTAGTTTGTTATGCGGTTAAAGCAAATAGCAATTTATCGGTTTTAAATTTATTGGCTAAATTGGGGGCTGGTTTTGATATTGTTTCACAAGGTGAATTGGAACGAGTGCTTAAAGCGGGTGCAGATCCTAAAAAGATTGTTTTTTCTGGTGTGGCTAAATCCATTGTTGAGATTGAACGGGCATTACAAGTTAACATTAAGTGTTTTAATGTTGAATCTGAAGCTGAGTTATACCGTATAGATCAAGTAGCTAAACGTTTGGGTACAGTCGCGACTATTTCTTTAAGAATTAATCCTGATGTGGATGCCAAAACTCATCCTTATATTTCAACAGGCTTACGTGAAAATAAGTTTGGCATTAGTTATCAGCTGGCACTCGATGTATATCGTAAAGCCCAAACGTTAACCAATATAAAAATTGCCGGTATTGATTGCCATATTGGATCACAATTAACAGAATTATCTCCATTTCTAGATGCTGCTGATCGTGTACTTAAATTGGTTGATCAACTAAAATCAAACAATATTCATATTGAACATATTGATTTAGGCGGAGGATTGGGAGTTTGTTATGATAATGAAAATCCGCCGAAAGCATCAATACTTGTTAAGGAATTAGTCAAAAAGTTAGCAAATTATAAGGGTATTGAAATCATATTTGAACCAGGTCGGTCAATTGTTGCTAATGCAGGTCTATTAATTACAAAAGTGGAATATCTCAAACATCAAGATAATAATCATTTTGCTATTGTTGATGCAGGTATGAATGATTTAATTCGCCCATCACTTTATAAAGCTTGGATGAAAGTTTTGCCAGAATTAGAACCACAAGTTGATGATGAAAAATATATTTACAATGTTGTTGGACCGATTTGTGAATCAAGCGATGTTTTAGCTTATCAGAGAGAGCTTTCTATTAAACAAGATGATTTACTTGTTGTATGTAGTGCTGGCGCTTATGGGTTTAGTATGGCTTCCAATTATAACAGCCATCGACGTCCGGCCGAAGTAATGTTGGTTGATGAACAACAGCATAAACTAATTCGTAAGCGTGAATCATTTGATGATTTATGGCGTGGAGAGATTGTTTGATAATTTTTAGCCAATAAGCAAACAGTAAAATTAAAAGATAATAGCGTTTTATAATATAAGGTAAATCACGATGAACTTTTCAAAAATGCATGGACTCGGAAATGATTTTATGGTCATAGATGCGGTAACGCAAAATGTTCATCTCTCGGTAGAAACGATAAAACGTTTAGCAGATCGCTATACTGGCGTTGGATTTGATCAGTTGCTAATTGTAGAGCCACCTTATGCTCCTGATAGTGATTTTCATTACCGAATATTTAATTCAGATGGATCAGAAGTTCAGCAGTGTGGCAACGGAGCCCGTTGTTTTGCTCGCTTTGTTCGTTTAAAAGGATTAACTAGAAAACGAGTTTTAAATGTAAGTACCATGAAAGGTAATATTGTATTAACAGTTAATGATGATGAAACTGTACGGGTAAATATGGGGATGCCTGTCTTTGAGCCAAGTAAAGTTCCTTTCAAAGCAATTAAAGAAGAAAAAACTTATATTATTCGAGCACAAGGACAAACAGTTTTATGTGGCGTTGCTTCCATGGGCAACCCTCATTGCATAATACAAGTTGATAATATCATTACTGCTCAGGTGGCATCCCTAGGGGCATTATTAGAACAACATGAGCGTTTTCCTGAACGGGCTAATATTGGGTTTATGCATATAGTTAATCGTAATAATATTAATTTGCGCGTATTTGAACGCGGTGTAGGTGAAACGCAGGCTTGTGGCAGTGGTGCATGTGCGGCAGTTGCCGTTGGTATTAATCAAGGTTTACTTAATGACTATGTCTCGGTTAATTTGCCTGGCGGTAAATTGCTTATTGAGTGGAAAGGAGGGAATCATCCACTTTATATGACAGGACCTGCAACACATGTATATGACGGATTTATCGCTATATGATCAAAAATTTTACGTTATTTTTTTGTATTATATTAGCTGATTTGAACAGAAAAAATGGATCTAATTATAAGATATTATGATTAAATTTAAAACACTTTATATTTGGATTTAATTGAATAGATTATGGTTAAGCAAAATACTCAAGATAAAAAAAAGCGAGTTTTATCAAATAAAATAAATGATAACCTTGTTAATCAATATTTAATTGATAATCCAGACTATTTTATTCGTAATGCCAATTATATTGAATCAATGCGGGTTCCACATCCTATTCGGGGTGGAATTTCATTGCCAGAGTGGCAAATGGCTAGGCAACGCAATAAAATAAAACAATTAGAATCAGAAATTACCTTACTAATGGAGAACGCGAGTGCTAACGAATTATTATTTAGCCAGCTTATTAATTTATACCTTGAGCTTATTCAAACATCGAATTTAAATGAATTAATAGAATCATTGAATAATTGGGCAAAATCACTTGGTCTTAGTGGAGCTTATTTGTATCTATTTGATGATAAATGGTTACTTGGCGCTCCATCAAACTATCATTATTTTGCTATTAATTCATCAAGGTTTGATTTTATTCGTGTTCGGCATTTACAGTACAGTAAACAGTATTTAGGCACCTTAAATTCAACCGAATTGGATTTTTTATTACCTGAACATGGTTATGTTGGATCGGTAGCATTATCTCTATTGGGAGCATTTGGGGATTTAGGGATTTTAATTTTTACTAGTACTAGCCCAAGGCATTATCAAGCAGGGCAAGGGACATTGTTATTGGAAAAAATAAGCGAAATACTACCAATTTTAATTGGTAAGTGGATTATGCGAATAAAGTAAGGAAAAATTATGATTCAATCTCTTCAAGATCAAGTCCCTTTACTTACACAACCTGTCGAGGAATACCTGAATTATTTGAAGTCCGAAAAACAGCTTAGTACCAATACTCAAATCAATTATCGGCGCCAACTTTATGCACTTATTGCATTAGCAAAAGAAATTGAAATTTCAAGTTGGCAAGATTTAGATACTTCGGTAGTGCGTTTATTGATGGGGCGTAGCAAACAAACTGGTTTACAAGCTAGAAGCTTATCCCTAAGATTGTCTGCATTACGGAGTTTTTGTGATTGGTTAGTAAAAAAACAGGTGCTTAAGGCAAATCCAGGACGGGGAATTTTAAACCCTAAATTAGGTAAACACCTTCCCAAAAATATCGATATTGATGAGATTAACCAATTGCTTAATATTGAATATAATGATCCTCTTTCTGTTCGTGATAGGGCAATGCTTGAAGTGATGTATGGGTCTGGGTTGCGTTTATCTGAATTGGTTAATATTAATTGCCGAGAACTAAATCTAACTGACGGTGAGATTCGTGTGGTGGGGAAAGGCGGTAAAGAGCGTAAGCTGCCATTAGGCGGAGAATCCATAAAATGGATTAAAAACTGGCTCTCAATGAGAGATTTTTTAAGACCTCAAGGTGATGCTTTATTTGTATCAAAATTAGGTCGCCGGATTTCCCCCCGTAATGTAGAAAAACGTTTTGCACAAATAGGGGTTAAACAAGGTTTGAGTTCTCATGTTCATCCACATAAATTACGTCACTCATTTGCCACCCACATGTTAGAGTCAAGCCGAGATTTACGTGCTGTGCAAGAGTTATTAGGACATGCCGATTTATCAACAACTCAGGTTTATACTCACTTGGATTTTTCACACCTGTCAGAAGTTTACGATTTAGCTCACCCAAGAGCAAAAAGAGGAAAATAGCGATGCGATTTTATCGATCCTTAAATGCTATAAAAGCGATGACTTTTGATCTCGACGATACATTGTATAATAACAGCATGATTGTTGAAAGGGCTGAAGAAGAGATGGTAAAAATACTTCAGCATTATGATCAATTGCAGCACATTACTCTTTCTGATCTTTATACTGAAAAAAAAAGAGTGCTAAATGCCAACCCAGAGATTTATCATGATGTTATCGTTTGGCGAATTGCAACAATTAAATCATTATTAACTAAAGCTAGATGGCCAGCGTCAAAGATAGAAAACATGATTAATGAAACAATGGCATGTTTTAATTTTTGGCGACATAAAATGCAGATACCCCAATCAACACATGTATTACTGTCCAAGTTAGCAACCAAAATACCTCTGGCGGTAATAACAAATGGTAATGTTGACATTAACCAAATAGGTTTAAGCCACTATTTTCAATTTTCATTGCGAGGGGGTGCGAACGGCCGTTCAAAACCTTTTCCTGAAATATTTGAATTAGCTGTACGACAGTTAAAGGTACCTGCTCATCAAATTTTACATATTGGAGATAATTTATTCACTGATGTGAATGGGGCAATTAAGAGCGGTTTTTTAGCATGCTGGATCAACATTTTTCAGCAAGATATTTTCCATCTTACTGAGGCAAGATGTTTACCACATGTTGAAATAAGCCAATTGCTAGAATTAGATAATCTGCTATAATTTACATATGTATAAATAGACAGTAAAATGAATGTAATCATTTATTGCATTTAATAAAATACCTATCTTGATATCCTGTTTGCCGACAGCCAACAAACAAAATATTGAAAGATAATAAACGTATAGATAATACTTTGGACATCAATTTCGATTAAAAATTGTTATTATCGTAATGGGTTTCAACATAATGGAAATTAAACAATCATTATTAAACGATCTTAATTTTGAACAAAAAAATGCCGTCACAAATGATAATCAATACACTATAGTGCTTGCTGGTGCTGGAAGTGGTAAAACTAGGGTATTAGTTCATCGTATTGCATGGCTTTGTATTGAAAAAAAATATTCGCCAAACTCGATCTTTGCTGTAACTTTTACTAATAAAGCTGCGGCTGAAATGCAAGAACGTATTCAAGCCTTAATGGGGGAAGGCTATTTTAATGGCATGTGGGTTGGTACATTTCATGGGTTAACGCATCGTTTATTGCGTATGTTTTCTCAGCAAGCTAACCTTCCATCTAATTTTCAGCTTATCGATTCGGAAGATCAAATGCGCCTAATAAAGCGAATTTTTCGTGAGTTAAAAATTGATGAAAAGCAGTGGTCTGCTAAGGAATGTGCTAACTTTATTTCTAATCAAAAAGAGCGAGGTTTACGTGCTAGTGATATGATACTAGAAGATCCTAAACAAATGATGTGGCAAACCATTTATCGCGATTATCAAGCCATTTGTGATAGGGTAGGATACGTTGATTTTTCAGAATTAATTTTAAGAACATACGAATTACTTTGTCGTGATGACGAGGTTTTGAACTATTGTCATCATCGTTTTTCAAATATTTTGATTGATGAATTCCAAGATACTAACCAGATTCAATATCAATTGGTACAAAAATTAGCAGGCACAGCAGCTAATGTTATGATTGTAGGCGATGATGATCAATCAATTTATAGCTGGCGAGGCGCTAACGCCGATAATTTACAAGCATTTATTAATGATTATCCAGAAACTGAAATTATCCGCTTAGAACAAAATTATCGTTCTACCAGTATTATTTTAGATGCAGCAAATAAACTTATTGCCAAAAATCACAATCGGTTAGGTAAAAATTTATGGACAGATCGAGGGGAAGGCGAAAAGATTTCGTTGTATGTTGGATTTAATGATATTGATGAAGCTCGATTTATTATTGGTCAAATAAAAAAGCGCCATGATGAGGGTGACAAATATGCCAGTTGTGCAATTTTATACCGCAATAATATTCAGTCTCGTCTATTTGAAGATACTTTGTTACAAGCTGGATTACCATACCAAATTTATGGTTCTATTCGATTTTATGAGCGACAAGAAGTGAAATTAGCGTTGGCTTATTTGCGATTATTACATGATCATGATAATGATATGGCATTTGAAGCAACGATTAATACGCCAACTCGTGGTATAGGTAATGTTACCCTTGATAAAGTTAGACTAACAGCAAAGCAAAATAGTATTTCATTATGGAATGCTTGTTTATTGTTAATTCAAAAGGGTGGATTTACGGAAAGACAAAGATCTGGAATTAGCCGTTTCCTGGAGCTTATTGGCTCAATTTATGATGACGTTGTCACAATGCCATTTTATGAACAACTTGATATGATTATTAAATTATCAGGCGTGCTTCAAATGTATGAGCAAGAACCAGGTATAAAAGGGCAATCAAGGCTAGAAAATCTTGAGGAGTTGATTTCAGCTGCTGAACAATTTTACCATAACAATGAAAATACAGTAATTGAAGATCATGAAACTGGAAAAACGCTGACAGTACTTGAATCATTTTTATCATACACATCACTTGAAAGTGGAAATTTTATAAAAGAGCAAGATTCCGTCCAGCTTATGACATTGCACTCAGCTAAAGGACTTGAATTTGATAATGTTTTCATTGTTGGGTTGGAAGAAGGTATTTTCCCAACACAACGCTCTATACAAGAAACAGATAGATTGGAAGAGGAAAGGCGCTTAGCCTATGTTGGTATAACAAGAGCACGAAAACGTTTAACATTGTCATTAAGTGAATCAAGGCGCCTTTATGGACGTGAAGAGCGAAACCTGCCTTCCCGATTTATAACTGAACTGCCTATTGATAGATTAACTGAAATCAGTTATCGAGGGATTTTAGTCACACCAGAGGTAAAATGTAAAGACATAAATAAGGAAAAACGTAAACAATCTTATATAGAAAAAAGCCGTGAAAGCGACGGTTATATATTAGGCAAAAAAGTCATGCATAATCGTTTTGGCGAGGGAACAATTATTAACGTTGATGGGGAAGGAGACCATAGACGTGTTCAAATTGCTTTTGTTAACGAAGGAGTAAAATGGCTAGTGGTAAAACTGGCTAATCTTACCTTAATTTAAGCTAATTGGGGTTTTTAGCTTACTTAAGTTCCTTATAAAAACAAGGAGCAATGCATTAAATATTGCTCTCTAAGAATTTCGGTAATTATCTATTATCTTTTAATGATTCTAAGAAAACCTCATCAAAGGTGCGAGCCGAGCGATTACAAATCCATTGATTATCCACATAATCAAAATGATATCCTTGCTGATGTGTAGCTAGCCAAATTTGAAAAAGGGGCTCTTGCGTATTAACAATAATTTTACTATTATTGGGAAAACTAATGGTAATGACATTTCCGTTGGTTTCATAGTCTAAATCGATATTATGCTCATCAGCATAATTATCTAAAGTTCGTTCAACCCTATTAAAGAGTTGCTCTGTTAAAGTATAAAATTGCGCGATGTTCATAACTATATATTCGACTCAATCTCTGTAATGCAAAGATATTAGCATAAACCAATCTTATTTGTCATCATACAATGATAGGAATATTGTAAGATATTGATTAGCTTTTTATTTGATTTTTTTAAAATTTTTTGGAAAATATAAAATAGTATACTTTAAAAACAACGGTTGATTAAGGCTTTGCTAATAAACCCATATCAAGTGAACGAGTTTTATAAAAAATATTTATCGCAATAATTGGTTATCTAATTTTCGTCTTCTTGCTTTTTACCAATTTCGGATAAATCAGACGTATTTTCAGAAATAGTTTGTAATTCATTAGGCTGATTATCTTGCTCTTGCTGCACTTGTAATAACTCAATAGCTTTTAATTTTTCATCAATTTCAGTTTTTATCTTTGCTTCGATAGATTTTATATCAGGGCGAGTTGCATATAAAACTTCTTTATTCAAATCACCTTGAATTGAGCAAGTTAACCTGCTTTGTTCTTCCGTTATAGTTTCTAAATAAAGTGCTTTTTCAATTGTTTTTCGTCTTGGAAAGGCCATATCAATAGAATGAGGATTATCTTGCCAAACTGGTGGCTTAGAATTAAGATCTAGCATTTTAGCATTTGCAGTATAAATTTCAAAATTGAATTGTAGCCAATTAACATTATTCAAAGCTTTTTTAGCATCTTCAAGATTATTATCAATAATAAATCCCCAATAATAAAATTCGCCAGAAGAAGATGTTGAAATATAGATATTTTGATATCCTGTTATTGTTAACCCATGATACTTAAATGGTTTTTTGAACATTACTTTATTTCTATTTGTATCTTTAATGGATTCGACGGGAATATATGTAACATCGTTATCAGTTGTTAAAGTAACATATTTGCTAAATGGTTTCTTATATTTAGCTAATTTTTCAAAAAATTGATTATCACATTCTAAAAATGCATCTATTATATTATTGGTATCATTTGTATTGATTTTGCTGTGAGCAAATGTCATACAAGATATAAATGATGCACAAAGCAGCATGGAAATTTGTTTTAATAGCATGGTAGTTTCCTATATTTAATATTTCATCCAATAAATTACTATGTCATAGTAAATTATCGTAAACATTGATGTCAATCTTCCAAATTAACATCTTCAATAAAAACAAGTAAATCTCCTTTTTCAAAAATGATATCAACTGAGCTAGATGTTGCTTTATTACGTAAGCTTACGAACTTTCCTAAAGACAATGTTTGTTTAATTAAAGGGTATTTAACCCCTGTAATGGTTAAATCTGTAACCTCGGAAAGAGGCATAAATGAGATTATATGATTTTTTATATTAATAATTTTATGATGATCTTTTGCAAAAAAGAAGTGACAATAATTGTCATAAAAAGTTATTTGATATTGGTGATAATACTGCATAGCGACGGAAAGGTTACCTAAGAAATGATCGCTGGCATGACCGGAAGCGCCATAAACATCAAATTTGGTTATACCCTTATTAATAAGAAATAAAATTGCTTTTTCAAAATCCGTTTTATTTTGGTCTGGTGTATGAATGATCTCAGTTTTATTAGGAATCACACAATTGGAGTTTAAGCTATCTAAATCGCCTATAATAAAATCAGGGATGATTGGTAAATTAAACAAATAATTATGGTAAGCACCGTCAGTACAGGCAATATAATTATATTTACTTATGTCATTTGGGTAGCGTATTGGTGGTTCACCATTAACTAGTAGTAAGGCTTTATTTTGTGTCATTGCACCATCCTTATGGGGGGATATAAATCTAATGAATAAGCCATAATAATTGCATCTTCTTGTTTGCTGTCTTTGGTCGGATAATAATTTTTTCGAACCGTGATTTGGTTAAAACCTAGCGCATGATATAGCCTAATTGCTGGTGTATTTGATTGTCTAACTTCAAGCCAAAGCGTTGAAATAGGGCAAGATAATTCCATAGTTAGTAATTCTTGTATCAAATGGTTGAGTAAAGCTTTTGCTAGTCCTTGTTTTCTAAAATCGGGATGTATTGCAATATTAAATAAATTTGCTTCATCAGCTGCTTGTTGGCAGATACAAAATCCCACTATTTGGTTACCAATCGTTATTTTAAAATTTAAGTAGCGATCACCTTGGTTTGAAAAGAACGTCTGTTTTGACCAAGGTATCTCATGACAGATCAGTTCTAATTCAAAAGCATTTATTAAATCATGTTCAGTTAGGGGAGAAATAGTTTTCATATTGACATAATTGTTGCCAAAGTAGGCGTTTTTGTTGTGGTGTTTTAGCAAGAAGATCTAAGTTAATTGTTTGAATTATCAATGAATTCTTCCAAGATTCATCTGGCGTAATATTAATAAACCAAATTACCTTTTTAATTTCATCTGCAGGTATAATTAGTTGTTGTGGCGTTAAAAACAACACTTGTTCTTCAGTTAGATGAATAGCATTTAAAATATCATAATAGATTTTTTGTGTTGGTTTTTGCTCTGCAACCACAATCAATCTAATTTCTTCATTTATTTGTGTCGCTATTTCACCTTTGAAAACATTAGCATTCCTCAAAACGTATTGAGTTATGTTGCACTGTTTTAGATACCAATCTTGTAGTGTCATTATTGACTTACTGTTTTTTATTAGAGATTAAAGATAGTTAATTGTATAATCAATGCATCAATTTATAAAGGTTTTTCATTGAGGAAATATGGCAACATCTGCTTTTACCCCAGCAAGTCAAGTACTTGAGCGTCACCAAACGTTTTTTAACGATAAAAATGTGTTGATAGCTGGTGATATTCAGGATAATTATCCATCTATTATGCCGGCAAATCAAGTTAAGATTCATTGCACACAATTTCATACTTATTTACGTCTAAAAGCTAGTGCACGAGGCAATCATACCTATTTTTCATTGTTGCCAGAAGCGGATTTTTACGTTGGAATAAACACACTGATTTACTATTGGCCCAAAACGAAAAGTGAAGCGCAGTTTCAGCTATCGTATTTATTACATAATATGCCTAAAGGGAGTGATATTTTTATTATTGGTGAAAATCGCACAGGCGTAAAAAGTGTTGAATCTTTATTAGGCGATTTTGGAACAATTCAAAAAATAGATAGCGCAAGACGTTGTGGTTTATATCATTTTCAGGCAGAAAACCGTTTAGCCTTTGATCTTGATGAATGGTGGCTAAGTTATCATTTAACTATTGAAAATCAAGATATCGAAATTAAAAGTTTGCCAGGTGTATTTAGCCAAAAAGGGTTAGATGCTGGTAGTGAATTACTGTTAAATGCATTGATGGATCGTACTGATATTATTAAAGGTAATGTATTAGATGTGGGGTGTGGTTCAGGCATCTTATCCACGGTGATAGGTAAATTATCCCCTGATATTGCACTAACGTTATCTGATGTAAGCAGTGCGGCAATTGAATCAAGTAAAGCCACGTTAAATAGTAATAATGTTAATGCAACGGTTGTGGCAAGTGATGTTTTTTCTAATCTAAATGATAAATATCATTTAATTGTTTCTAATCCACCATTTCATGATGGAAAACAGACTGATTACACGGCCGTCAATACGCTAATCAAAGAAGCGAAAAAACACCTAAAATTAAATGGTTATTTGTGCATTGTGGCAAATTCATTTTTACCGTATCAAACCATCTTAGATGAAACATTCAAAAGTGTTGAAGTGATTGCACAAACGACAAAATTTAAGGTTTATTTAGCCAGCTACTAATAAGCTCAGTTTGCTTATTTTGTTTTAAAAGAAAAGAATAAGTTTTAAAAAATAGGGCGATGCTATCGCCCTATTTATAAAATGTAAATATTTAGACTTAAACTGATTTTATTATTTGTGGAATTACTCGCACTGTTTACAGCAATTTGGCAAACGACTTCAAATTAAATAACCCTAGAAAACTGCTGCTGCCTTGCCATTTTTCGCATGTAAATATCAAAGCACATACAAATATTGCGTATCAATAAATGCCCTTTATGTTGGACTTCAATTATATTGTTATTGATTGTCACTAATCCATCTTTTTGCAATGGTGCCAGTAATTTTAAATCTTCAGCAAAATAATCATCAAATTGAATTTGGTATTGTTGTTCAATAACATTTTTATCTAAATGAAAATGGCAGATAAGCTGTTTTATCACATCACGACGAATCTTATCGTCACGATTTAAGGTGAATCCTTTCCATAATCCATGTCCTTTTTGCTCAACCTGAGTTTGATAGATTTTTAGATCTTTCTGATTTTGCGCATAACTATCACCTAACATACTAATGGCCGACACACCAAGTCCAAGTAAATCAGCATCGCCTTGAGTTGTATACCCCTGAAAATTACGATGCAATTTATTTTCTTGTTGAGCAATAGCTAATTCGTCAGTAGGTTTTGCAAAATGATCCATACCAATAAATTGATAACCCGCTTGAGTTAACTTTTTAATACTCGTTTGTAGAATCTGTAATTTTTGATTGGCATTAGGCAAATCATCATCTTTAATTTTACGTTGGGCAGCAAAACGGCTAGGTAAATGGGCATAATTAAAAACACTTAAACGATCGGGCGAAATAGCAATGACTTTATTTAATGTTTCAGTAAAACTAACAACAGTTTGTTTGGGTAAGCCATAAATAAGATCTAAACTAATTGAATGAAAATGGTTTTTACGCGCTTGCTCAATTAGTGCGCGAATTAAGTTTTCGTCCTGCTTTCGATTGATTAGGTTTTGTATTTCATCATTAAAGTCTTGAATGCCCATACTTAATCGATTAAAGCCAACATGGGCTAAATGATCGATAGTTTCGGGGGTAATTTCACGAGGATCGATTTCGATTGATAGTTCCGCGTTATTTGCAAAATGAAAGTGCTTTTTTAGTGATGCCATTAAGCGAGATATTTCATCATTTGTTAAAAATGTTGGTGTACCCCCTCCCCAGTGCATTTGTGTCACTGTACGGTTATCAAATAATTTTGCACGGTTGGCAATTTCAATATCTAAAATATCAAGGTACTTGGTAACTTTTTGCATTTGACGAGTAATGAGCTTATTACAACCACAAAAATAACAAAGCTTATGACAAAACGGAATATGTACATAAAGCGATAATGGCTTTGTAGAGTAAGCGGTTGTTGCTAATAAAAAATCCTGCTCGCTGAAGTTTTCATTAAATTCAAGTGCAGTAGGGTAAGAGGTATATCTTGGACCAGAATAGTTATATTTTTCAATTAATGCTTGATCCCATAATTGCGTATTGCTCATCTAATTACTTCCGTTTAAATCTGTATTTGCTGTTGTTTTTATGAAGTTTTAATATTGGTTTTTGCTGATTTCTAATTTTGTTTTTAATTTTAATGCGACTTGTTTTATTTAAATATAACAATGTACAAATTAATAACCCAAAATATAAACTTAACATAATTAATATTGGCATTACGGCTTACTCGCTTTTAAGTTATCAATTTATAGGATTTAAATTTCGGGCAGAAATTTAATCATTAAAGTTACCGTCCTGCCCATATTGAAAAACACTATTACAAATAATTTTATATTTTTGTCATTAACTGCGTTTTAAAAAACTAACAATATCTTCTTCTTTTTCGTCTTGATCTTCAAACTCATCATCGGTATAGCCTAGCTCTTGCATCAGTTCGTCGATTCGATTTAATTTACTGTCAAGGTAGGATTGTTGTTCTTTAGTTAGTTTGTTATTTTGTTCAACTAAATCAAGCAACATATCTAATTTTGGATCGTTTTCTAATTGTTCTAATTCTTGTTGTGGCGATAAAACCGTTTTTATTGATTTAGGTTGCTTAACCCGCTTTTCTATATTTCTAGAATCTTCAAGAATTAACGAAATAGGTTTTTTACTCCCAATACGGGGATCCTTTAACTCTTTTGGAGTGTTTTTATTTTTGTTGGGCCCGCCATTATTAAAACGTGATCCGCTCGGCAAGCCCTTATGTTTGCGTTTACGTTTCAGTTCTCGAGATTCTTCATTAATCTCTTGACGACTTTTTTGGGGTTTCTGTTTTGATTTGTTTTTTAACATAAAGTCTCTATCTAATATTATGGTTAATCATTTTACAAACATATTTTATCAGTAAGTCCAAAATATAGCTATGATGAACAAGTCATGCTAATTTAAGATTGTAAAAAAAGAAATTTATGTATAATCTGAGTCAAATAAATTTGTTAGATCGAATTAGAGAACAATATAAAATGAAAAATCACTTAAGCCCTTATCTCAAATTTAATCGTCAAGAATGGGCTCGTTTACGTAGTACTGTGCCAATGACTTTAACAGAAGATGAATTAGTCTCGTTGCAAGGTATTAATGAAGATTTATCTATAAATGAAGTGAGTGAAATTTATTTACCTTTATCTAGATTGCTTAATTATTACATCAGCAATAATTTTAATCGGCAAGCTGTTTTATCTAAATTCTTAAGTAAAAGTCAAAAAACGCCCTATATTATTGGCATTGCAGGTAGTGTTGCTGTAGGTAAAAGTACTACTGCTCGAGTGTTACAAGCATTATTAACCCGTTGGCCTGAACATCGCAAGGTAGCTTTGGTTACCACCGATGGTTTTTTATATCCAAATAGATGGCTTGAAGAGCGTGGAATAATGAATAAAAAAGGGTTTCCACAATCTTATGATATTAAAAAACTTATTAACTTTGTTGCTGATGTCAAATCAGGACAAGATAAAGTCAAAGCGCCAGTATATTCACATCTAGTTTATGACATTGTCGAAGGTGAAGAAATTGTTATCGATTGTCCTGATATTTTAATTCTTGAAGGATTAAATGTCTTACAAGGCACTATAAACTATACCCAAGCCAATAATCGTGTTTTTGTGTCTGATTATGTCGATTTTTCAATTTATGTTGATGCTGATTTAGCATTGTTACATGATTGGTATGTGAGTCGATTCTTAAAATTTAGAGCAGGGGCTTTTAGTGATCCTAACTCTTATTTCAACCATTATTCACAGCTACCAGAACAAGAAGCGGTCAATATTGCTAATCGCCTTTGGTGTGAAATTAACGAATTAAATCTAATTGAAAATATTTTACCAACTAGAGAAAGAGCCAGCTTAATTTTAACTAAAGGTAAAGATCACAAAGTTGATTTGATTCAGTTAAGAAAATAAATTAATAGGAGTTTATATGAAGTCAGTAATTCAAGCAGTGACCAAATTAAGTATTATCGCTTTGGTTATTTCATTTCCGTTTGGCATTTATGCCTCTGATCATGTAGAAGGACTCACCTGTGAAGGAAAAAAACAGGCTATTGAGGTCGGAATTGAACAAGCAAAAAATCACAATAATATCCATAAGGTTGAAGGTCTTCAAAAAATATTAAAAGATATTAAGAATCATTGTTTAAATAAAGATTTAGAAGAAAAATATAAGAAAAAAATCCAAGAAAAGACAGATAAAGTAGCCAAAAGAACCCAAGAATTGGCTCAAGCAAAAACAAAAGGTGATAAACAAAAAATTACTAAGCAACAAATAAAATTAGCTGATGCCGAACAAGAACTTAATGAAGTTAAAGCTGAATTAGCTAAATTTTATAAAGAGCTTGAAGCAAATAAACCAACTAATAGCTTAATTCACTGATTCTATAATGACGTTTTAATTATAACCCCCATTACTGATTACTGACGATGGGGGTATTTAGTCTTTTGCATGGTATCTTATCCTAGCTAGACTTTTTTATTAAAAAAGAGTATGGTGTGCGTCTTGTTACGTGGTTCGTGAACCTCCCACGCTAAAAAACTAAGGAAAAATAATGAGTAAAATTACACTACTAGGCGATCAGTCTGTTCGCTATCCAACAACCTATTGTCCTGAAATACTCGAAACGTTCGATAACAAACACCCGAATAACGACTATTTTGTTAAATTTAATTGTCCAGAATTTACTAGCCTTTGTCCTATCACGGGGCAACCTGATTTTGCGACAATTTATATTTCGTACGTGCCGAATATTAAAATGGTCGAAAGTAAATCGTTAAAACTCTATTTGTTCAGCTTTCGTAATCATGGTGACTACCACGAAGATTGCATTAATATCATTATGAAAGATCTTATTAAATTGATGGATCCTAAATATATTGAAGTCTGGGGAAAGTTCACTCCGCGAGGTGGCATTTCGATTGATCCTTATGCTAATTATGGCAAATCAGGTACTCATTGGGAACAAGTTGCGGCTAATCGATTAGCCAATCACGACATGTATCCAGAAAAAGTGGATAATCGCTAATTTAATCTATCCTAACAGGAACAGTTAATGCAAACTCGTAAAGCACTAGTTATATTTTCTGGTGGGCAAGACTCAACCACCTGCTTACTGCAAGCCATTGCTGATTATGGACGTGAAAATGTTCAGGCAATCAGTTTTCACTACGGTCAACGTCACGCAATAGAACTTGAAAAAGCCAAATGGATCGCTGATGATCTTGGTATTGAGCAAACCCTCATTGATACTTCAGTTATCAAACAAACTACAAATAATGCGTTGATTGATGACGCTCAAGAAATTAAAGCAGCTCAAGATGGTGATTACCCCAATACCTTTGTTGATGGGCGGAATATGCTTTTTTTACTTTTAGCAGGCTGTCATGCCAAGCAGCAAGGAATTTCTGACATTATTATTGGAGTTTGTGAAACCGATTTTAGTGGTTATCCAGATTGTCGTGATGTTTTTATTAAATCAATGAATGTATCAATGAATTTAGCCATGGACTATGCGTTTAATCTCATCACTCCGCTGATGTATTTGACCAAAGCGCAAACGTGGGAAATGGCTGATAAACTAGGTTATCTTGATTATGTCCAAAAACATACCCATACCTGTTATTACGGTGTTGAAGGGGGGTGTGGTAAGTGTCCAAGTTGTTTATTGCGCAATAAGGGCCTACAAGAATATATGGCTCAAGCTAAATAAATTAATTCATTCATCATTGGTTTCTCTCACCCCATTAAAAAGGAAAAAAGATGCACTTAAATGTTCATTCAGAATCGATAGAAAAAAGTTTTACCCGTAAACAAAAGCAAAAAGCTCTTTACTGGTTGGCTTTTTTTCACATATTAGTTATTGCTTCAAGCAATTATTTAGTCCAAATTCCATTTGATATTTTGGGTTTTCACACCACATGGGGTGCTTTTACATTTCCATTTATTTTTTTAACCACCGATTTAACCATTCGAATTTATGGTGCAAGTTTGGCAAGAAAGATCATCTTTGTAGTAATGATTCCTGCCTTGCTATTTTCATATTCCATTTCGGTACTATTTTTTGAAACCCATTGGGTTGGATTATCAGCATTGACGGAATTTAATAGCTTCGTATTTCGAATTGCATTGGCAAGTTTTGCCGCTTATTTAGTTGGACAACTAATGGATATTACTGTTTTTAACTATTTAAGAAAAAACAAATCATGGTGGGTTGCCCCAACAGCATCAGCAATATTTGGTAATGGTATTGATACTATTGTCTTTTTTGCTATCGCATTTTATCAAAGTAACGATGAATTTATGGCAAATCATTGGATCGAAATTTCGTTAATGGACTATAGTTTTAAAATTCTAATTTGTGGGCTATTCTTTTTGCCTCTTTATGGGGTGATTTTAAACTTTTTATTAAAAAGATTAGTCTCACTACCCAATTCCAATTAATAATTTGATATATTTTATAATCAAAAATTTTTTTATTTAAAAGCTCATTTATTATTTTTCTTAAATGAGTTTTTAAAGCTGGCTATAATTGGAAAATTAATTCCACCTTAATTGCTATTTTATTAATATTTTTTCAAATATCCAAAATCACAAAAATCACAAAATCGTTTTTAAACATTTTTTGCCAAACATGGTTTGCCAGTGCATAATATATCACCAGCATGGTATAATAGTTGATCATAATAATAATTATTATTAATTTTTTTAATGGGTAAGGGGTTGTAAATAATGAAACTTGCAAAAAGGTTAAGTGTATTGAGCTTAATTTTGGCATTAATTGGCTGCGATAATAGTAATAGTAAATATATACCGCCTACAACGCAAAATGAAAGTCAGAAAACGACGCAGTTATTGGATATCAATCATTCTAGCAGTAAAAATAATCAAAAAGCTGAATCAAAAAGTGTTTTCACGTTAACTCCAGAGCTGATAGAAAAATATAAAAATAAACAATTGACTGTTATTAATAGCTCTGAAGTTATTCTTGATGGTTCAAGTACTTTAGTTATTACATTTTCTGTTCCCATTAACCCAAAACTTAACTTTTCAAATTTACTTAGACTTGTTGATCGCGAAAGTGGTGATGTCGATGGTGCCTGGGAGCTTTCTGATAATGGATTAGAATTAAGGCATCGATTCCTTGAACCAAATCGAAAGTTAACTTTGACGATTGATAAAATGTTATCCGCAATTAATGACAGTCATTTACAATCGGTTTATCAAGTAGATATCACAACTCAAAATCGCCAACCAATGATTGGATTTGCTAGTAGTGGTTTTTTATTGCCAAGCAAATCAATAGGAGGTTTACCTGTCACAACTTTAAATGTTGATCAAGTCGATGTAAACTTTTTCAAAATTAAACCTGAAAAATTACCTGATTTAATAGCCGATTTTGGGTTTATCGATCTTATATCAATCTGGCGTTCAAAAGATTTAAATCATTATGCAGATTTAGTCTATTCATCTCGCTTTAATCTTAATCCTAAGCCTAATACTCAAGAGACGATATTACTTAATTTATCTAAAATTTCTGACCTGAATCAAGAAGGTGTTTATATTGCCGTAATGAATCAATCTGGTTCGTATAATCAGTCAAATCCTGCTTCGTTATTTTCAATCAGTAATATTGGTGTATCGATTCACGCTTATAAGAATGGTAAATTATCAGTAATGGCTTATGCACTGGATGATGGGAAACCACTTAGTGATATTAATTTAACATTATTTTGCCGTAAAAATATTCGTGATAGTAACAAACATTGTGCAATGATTTCGGCTAAAACAGATAAAGAAGGTTATGCTGAAATTGCTTTACCTAAAGGATCGAATTATGCTTTACTCACGGCCAATAATGGACAACAAACATCATTTGTTAATCTAGATCGTAATGCACTTAATTTAACGGAATTTAACCTGTCTGGCTCAGCTTTCTACCAAAAACAGCTATTTATTTTTGGTCCCCGTGATTTATATCGTCCTCAAGAAACCGTCTACTTTAATGCTTTATTACGAGATGCAGATGGGCAGCCTTTACCAGATCAACCGATTATAGTGGATGTTATTTCATCAGATGGTCGCGTTATCGAAAACTTTCAACTAAAAAGTCAATCTGAATCTAATGGATTGTATCAATCTCATTTTGTGGTACCAAGTGATGCCGCAACAGGTAAATGGTCACTTCGTTTTAATTTAGGCGATGATAATTATCGTTATTCTTATTTCCAGGTAGAAGAGTTTTTACCTGAGCGCATGTCAATGGAAATCAACACATTATCGAATAAACCAATTTTAGCTAATGAACAGGTTAATTTTAATATTAAAGGTTGGTATCTTTATGGTGCTCCGGCTTCAAGTAATAGCTTAGAAGGAAGTCTTTATATTAAGAAAATGGATTCAATATCTGAACTGGATGATTATAAAATTGGCTCAGTCACTGATAAGGACTTATATAAACAATTAGCGAATATTGAAAAAACGCTTGATAACAATGGGGCTGTACAAATAAATGTTGATGCTGATAACTGGTCAGGCGTGCGATCACCAATTAAATTGATTTTACAAGCAAGTTTACTTGATTCTGGTGGTAGACCAATTACTCGCTATGCTAGCCAAGTTATTTGGCCTGCAAGTGAATTGCCTGCTGTTAAAGCGCTTTTTGGCGAGTCGCCTTATTATAATTGGGAAGCTGATCGCTATGATAATCGTCCAACAATTGATATAAATAGTAATGCTGAATTTGAAGTTGCATATATTAATACAAATGGCGAAAAATTAGCAACTAATGATTTAAAAGCTAGATTTGTACGTGAGCGACGAGATTACTATTGGACTTGGAGTGACGATGAAGGTTGGAGAGAAAATTATAATTCTAGCGAATTTATTGTTTTAGAAAACCAATTAACTATTGATAAAAACAGCACTACTAAAGTGAGTTATCAACCTAATGATTATGGTTCTTATCGTATTGAAATTGTCGATACTAAAAATAATATTATTAGTAGTCTTCGCTTTTGGGTAGGCTATGAATGGGAAGATAATACCCGTGGTACAAATTCAGTACGCCCAGATCAAGTTAAGTTAAGCATCGATAAAGCGTCTTACACATATGGTGATACGGCTAAAGTTTATGTACAGGCTCCTGTTCCTGGGGCAGGTTACATTTCGCTTGAAACTAATGACGGTATTTTATGGAAACGTGATATCGCAGTCGGTGAAGAAGGGCTTGAAGTTGAAATTCCAATAAAAGATTGGAAACGTCATGATATTTATATCAGCGCGATGATTATTCGCCCTTCAAAGGATGTGACAGTGCAAACAGTTAAACGTGCAATTGGTTTACTTTATTTACCTATTGACACCAGTAACCGTCAATTAAATGTTACTATAGATGTACCTAAAAAAACGGAGCCGGAAAAAAACATCTCAATAAAAATCCGAATGGATAAGCAAACAATTCAAAAAGAGCACAAAGTAACAGTATTGGTGTCTGCTGTGGATTCTGGTGTACTAAATATTACTGATTTTACCACTCCAGATCCTTATACTTCTTTTTTAGGGCGTAAGAGATATGATGTTGATTTATATGATGTTTATGGTAAGTTAATTGAAGCATCTGGTCGTGTAGTTAATATGAGTTTTGGGGGGGATGCCACTGGGACAGGTGGAAAAAAATCATTAACCGAAGTTCAAATTGTTGCACAGCAACTTAAAACTATTGAATTGAATGAAGATGGAGAAGGCATTATTGAATTACCTTTACCTAATTTTAATGGTGAATTACGTATAATGGCACAAGCATGGGATGATAACCGCTTTGGTAAAGCTGAGCAAACAATGATTGTTGCAGCCCCGGTTGTTGCTGAACTTTCAACACCACGCTTTTTATCTGGTGGAGATCGGGCAATATTAGCGTTAGATGTCCATAATTTGACTGAAACAAGACAAACCATGCAGATTAATATCACAACTTCAGGATTAGTTAATCAAGATTCACCTAAAACAATCACAATGACACTTGATAGCAAACAGAAAAATATTTTACAAGTTCCTATTATTGCAGATTATGGGTATGGAAAAGGAATAGTTAATGTTGACGTTGAAGGTATCGTTCTAGATGATAAATCGAATTACCAAATTCATCGCTCATGGATAATAGGAATAAGGCCAGCTTATTCAGGTACAACTAAAGATTATGTTGCAGCAATTAATGCTGGTGACCATTGGGAATTACCTGCTACTGTGCTAACTGATTTGATTGATAATACCATTGATGCAAAATTGGTTGTTTCGAATAAGCCACCATTGAACATCGCCAAATATATTCAGGAATTATTTGCTTATCCTTATGGTTGTTTAGAGCAAACAACGAGTGGGCTATTCCCTTCATTGTATGCAAATCAAGAACAACTTGCCTCATTAGGTATTAAAACTGAATCTGATGAAAAACGACGTGAAAAAGTGCAATTAGGTATCTCGCGAATTTTATCAATGCAGCGAAATAATGGTAGTTTTGGTTTATGGAACAGTGAAAGTGATGAAGAACATTGGTTAACAGTTTACGCAACTGACTTTTTATTACAAGCAAAAGAACGTGGCTATCATGTTAGTGATGTAGCACTTAATTCGGCAATGATGCGTATAGGTCAATATATTTATGATTCATCTGCTTTTAATAATATGCAAAATTATTATAGCAATTCAGATTATATTGAGTATAGTAAATTTTCGACTAAAGCTTATGCATTAATGGTTCTTGCCAAACATAATAAAATTACTTCTCCTATGCGTAACGAAATTAATAGAATGTACCGACAGTTTAACAATAATCAATCAGTTATGTTTTCGCCATTACCGATTGCACAGTTGGCAATATCGGCTAAGATTGTTGGCTTTGGAAATATTTACCAAGATCTTATGTCAAATGTGTTTAATTTATCTTATGTAGATTCAAATACATGGTTAGGTGTTTATGGTAGTGAAATTCGAGATGAGGCATTAATTTTATCGATATTAGTGGACAATGATATAGCTGTTACCAAACAAGCTGATTATTTGTATTCTTTATCCGATTTATTAAATAATACACGATATTTTTCAACTCAGGAATTAAATGCTTTATTTATGGCTGGTTGGTCATTAGAACAGGCTAAAGGTAAAAATAAATTTAAAGTCGAAATTAATGGTAAAGTAAGTAATGTGATCTCATCTTTAACTAAAGCCTATAGTTTTAGTGATTTAAATCATGGACTCACCATTGCTAATCCACAGAATGATGAGCCTCTTTATGTTAAATTAACAATTGCGGGCTATGGGAAAAAGGCTCCAAAGGCAACCTCTGAAAGCAATATGTTGACGATTACCCGAAAATATTATGATCTTAAAGGTAATGAAATTACGCCATCAAACTTAAAGGTTGGTAGTATGATGGTGGCACTAATAGACGTAACTGCACAAAAAATGATTCATGATGCATTAATTGTTGATTTTTTACCAGCAGGTTTTGAACTTGAAAACCAAAATTTAATGAACTCTAGTGTTAACTTACTAGCTATTCCTGAATTCGCTAATCTATTAGGAAATGAAGATAGTAACGATATTAAATATCAAGAATATCGTGATGATAGATATATTGCTGCAGTTAATATTCATAATTATGTTGGCAATGGGTATTATCGTAAACGTGTTGCTTATTTAGTTAGGGCAGTGACTCCAGGCGAGTATATGTTACCATATCCATATGTTGAGTCTATGTATCGGCCTGACCAATTTGCTATTGGTCAATCACTTGATATGATCACAATTTCAAATCCTACAATAACTGATAGGTAATAACATTATACTGAACTAATTATGTAAATAATCTATACTACATGAATAATCCGCCAATGAAACTTGGCGGTATTTTTATTTGATAAATATATTGTTAGTTTTGAATAAGTAGATAGTGATGAAAAAATATTTCCTTAATATATTAATTTACTTATTAGTTTTATTCTTTTTGCTTTGTTTTGGCTTTTTAATTTTTGATTATTTTTTCCCAATATCTATCTCACAAAATAAAACTACACAAACCGTTATTGCTCAAGATGAAACACCATTATGGCGTTTTGCGGACGAAAATGGTATCTGGCGTTATTCAGTTAAATTGGATGATGTTCCTAATTATTACCTTGATGTTCTGTTAAATTATGAGGATCGCTATTTTTATCATCATATTGGGATAAACCCTGTATCTCTTATTCGTGCTGCTTGGCAAAATATCAGCAATGATAGGGTTGTTTCAGGTGGAAGTACTATTTCAATGCAAGTAGCTAGACTACTTTATCCTCACGACCGGACTATTGTTGGAAAACTAAAACAAATATTTAGAACGTTACAATTAGAATTACATTACAGTAAAAAAGAGATCTTAACTTTATATATTAATCATGCTCCATATGGTGGCACAATTGAAGGCATAGGAGCAGCTAGTTGGTCATATTTTGGTAAGAAACCAAGTGAGTTGACTCGTAGCGAAGCGGTTTTATTAGCTGTGTTACCACAATCACCTAGCCGACTACGTCCTGATAGATACCCAGAACGCGCAAAACGAGCGAGAGATAAAGTATTAAATCGTTTATCCGAATTTGATGTATGGCCAGTAGAAATTATTAGGCAAGTTCGACAAGATGAAGTATGGGTATATCCACGCAGAGCACCACAACTTGCTCCATTGTTGGCATATCGATTAAAGCAGAAATATCCTAATGAAAATACCATTCATTCAACGATTGATGCTTCACTACAATATTATCTTGAGGATATGGCAATTAATCGTAAAAAGCAATTGCCGCCTAAGGCTTCACTTGCTATTTTAGTGGTGGATCATACCGATATGACTGTAAAAGGATATGTAGGCTCAGCTGACTTTAATGATAAAGAGAGATTTGGTCAAGTGGATATGATTAGTGCATTACGTTCACCAGGTTCAACACTCAAACCCTTTATTTATGCATTTGCTATTGATGAAGGCATGATTCATTCAGAATCATTATTGCAGGATGTGCCCCGTATTACATCTGATTACCGACCAACAAATTTTGATGAAGATTTTTATGGACCAGTCAGTGCTTCTGATGCGCTGAAAAAATCCCTGAATTTGCCAGCAGTACAATTAATGGAATTATATGGACCAAAAAAATTCACTAGTAAACTTAATAGTGCTGGTTTACCACTCTTATCACTAAATAATGATCCTAATATATCTTATATATTAGGTGGAGCATCATTAAGAATGGATAATTTAGTTAGTGCTTATAGTGCTTTTGCGAGACATGGAGAAGTTGCTCCTTTACGTTTTACCCAAAATGATCCTATGCTTAGCAAGCCATTACTTTCAGATGGTGGTGCATGGATAACAAAACAGATGATGATTAATACTAATTTGCTTTCATATAAAACAGGAACAAGTTATGGTTATCGCGATGCGTGGGCAATAGGCATAACTCCCCGTTATTTAATTGGCATTTGGGTTGGTCGACCAGATGGCACACCTGTTGTAGGGCAATATGGTTCAATATCAGCAATGCCGATTTTACAGCAAGTGAATTCTTTATTATTAAATAAAGAAATCCGATTAAATCGACCGTTACCGATATTCGCAAAACCCGATTCTGTCACTGCCGAAAAAATATGCTGGCCTTTAGGAATATCATTATCAAATTATGATGAAAATTGTCATCGCCAAAAAACTGCATGGGTATTAAATAATATGATACCGCCTACGTTGGGAACACTTTCCGAACTCAACAATAATATTTATCGTTCTGGATGGATAAATATTTGGGTGAATAAACAAGGTAAACGTGTTGCAGCAGATTGTAAAGGTGCCCATAAAAAACAAATAGCTATCTGGCCTGTTGCTCTGGAAAATTGGTTATTGCCTAAAGAGCGCAGAAAATCTTTATTACCACCGATAGATCAAAATTGCCCAATATTAGGTAAAGATATCTTTTCTACACTTATGATTATTGGTTTACGCGATAAACAATTGATTAAATCTTTACCAGGAAAACATCAAGTTACTATAGATTTGACAGCTGAAGGTGGATCTGGAAACAAGTGGTGGTTTTTAGATGGTAATTTTTTTGCTCGCTCATTTGATAACGAAAAAGTAACATTAACTATTTCTAAAAAAGGATTGCATCATCTGTTATTATTAGATGAAAGTGGTCAAATTTCAAGAATCGCATTTAGCTCAGACTAATAAGACATTTCAAATAGCTATTGAACGAATAAAAATCAAATGCAGTTAAGGATGAAATTTTAACTTGTTTTACTATTTCTAAAAGGATCTTTTGGTATTTATTAATAGATATACTCGGATTTTTAAGAGCGATTCAAGTAATTATGATAATTGGACATGCTTTTTATTGCTTGTATTACTTAATGTGAATGTTTCTGCTATTGCTGCTGTGAGCTACACATTATTACTTATTAATGCGGCATATATTGGGCATTGTGTGCATGCAGGAATAATTGTGATTGGCAAAGATCAATAGCAAGTGCATTTTCTTTAAATTTGGATAAAAAAGTAATTATTTATATTGCTTAGCCACAAACATTACAATGGCTTTGCTATCTTTTGTTACTCAATGAGTATCTTTGATTAAAAATGCGTCTCTGACACATTGTTGGTGTTGCAGAGTTTACTTTTATTGTTGATCCAGGGGAATGCCTAAGTATAGCCCATCGAGAGGAAATATTTTTATTTTTCATAATAGTCTATTCTATTATCTATGTTCTGCTTAATATAGTTGTCTCATCACTATCGAAAATAAAGTTATAGTGTTTGGGTACAAATATTAATAATATAAATATATTGTTTAAAATTAGTTTTATATTTTTAATCAGTAAATATTTTTTAAGGTTCTTTTAAGATTAAATTATTAAATTAGTTTAAAGTTTAAATCATTTTGATGAGTATTTCATGTGGCGCAATATCAATATTCAACTTTTTTTATTAATTAATGCTTCAGAGCATGCATCAAAAATTTTTATAAATTTTGCTATCTTTTGTGCTAGCTATTTAATTTATTTTCCTATTATTATCTTAGGTGTTTATTGGTTAATTAAACCAATTAGTAGGCAATTAATAATTAAAATTATAATTGGTTTAATGCTGGCATTATGGATCACTTTTGTTATTCGTTATCTTTTTTATTCACCGCGTCCTTTTGAAATGGAAATAGGGACTAATTATCTGCATCATGGAAAAAATAGCTCATTGCCAAGCCAACATGCTGTTTTTGTATGGACTATTTCTCTAACAATTCTTTTCAATTACAAACAACAGTTTAGAGCATTGCTGTACCTCTGTGTTGGAGTAGCTTTATTGGTTTGTTGGAGCCGAGTCTATTTAGGTATCCATTGGCCTTTAGATATCATTATTGGGTTCATTGTTAGCATATTATCAGCCTACTTTGTTAGGAAATGCTGATTAATTTTTCAAAGTAAATAAATAATTTGTTTCACAAAGGGAAAAGTATTATTTATTATAATTTTTTATTAAATGTTTTTGGATGGGCATATCAAAGCGTATACTGAATCAATATTAACTTAATAAGAACGAAAATCCGTAATAGGGTAAACTATAATGAAAATACTTATTGTGGAAGATGATAGTTTGTTACAAAGAGGACTTTATTCTGGTATAACTTCAAACGGTTATGTTTGTGAAATAGCGTCAAATGGTAAACAAGCTGAACAATATATTCAATTTGGACAATTTAGCGTTATTATTTTAGATCTAGGTTTACCTGATTGTGATGGATTAGAATTGCTTACTCGTTGGCGTAAAAATAAAATAGATACACCAGTTCTTATTCTTACTGCTCGAGATTCCATAGAAGATAGAGTTGAAGGTTTAGATCTTGGTGCTGATGATTATTTAGTTAAGCCTTTTGCCTTATCAGAATTATTGGCAAGAATAAGAGCGTTAATTCGTCGCAACCAAGGAACGGCTAATAATCTTATCAGTTATGGTTTAATCACAATGGATATCAAACAACAAAAAGTAACTTTCAATAATCAAGACGTGGTATTAACGCCTAAAGAGTTTATCATTCTTTCTAGATTAATGTTAAAAGCAGGCGAGAAAGTACATCGTGATTTATTGCAAAATGATCTTTATGATTGGCAAAGAGATCCTAGTTCAAATGTTCTTGAGGTTTATATTCATGGATTACGAAATAAATTAGGTAAAAATATAATCAGAACAGTGCGTGGATATGGTTATCAACTTAATGTGAGGCATTAATACATTTTTTAATTTAAAATCACCTTAGTTTAACTAAACATATTACTCAAAGTAAAAGGCAATTATGGATTCATCATCACTTAATCATACCCGTCAAAGCATCCGTTGGAACCTTTTTTCACTTTAGGAACGATTAAGTTAATTTACCAAATTATACTATTTTTTGGTTATGGCACGAAATTAAAGAACAAATCGAGTATTGGTTAATTTAATATTAAGACAAAATAAAATTGATGAAGTCGTTGAACATGAAGAATTAGAAGCTATTTTTGCTTTATTTTGTTCCATCTTTACAATGATACTTGTCATACTATTTTTATCTTATAAAGCGATTAAATGGACAACTAAATCACTAAATGTGCTGGAAAAAGATCTTAATTAACGCACAGAGAAAAATCTCAACCCTATTGAGCCAATCAGTAACATGTGTGAAATTAAATCGATTACCACTGTTTTAAATAATCTTTTTGTTCATTTGGGTAATTCTTTATCACAAGCGCGTTTTTTACAGAAAATGTTGCTCATGAAATGAGAACGTCACTTGTTGGTATTAGTTTACATTTAGAGTTATTAGAAAATAAACATAATATTGATTGTAAGGAACTCATTGAGTGTATTGATTAGTTGAACAGCTACTAATGTTTGCTAGAGCAATCAGAAATTTACAATAGGTAAATATCAACTCATTAATTTTCATAATGATATTATAGTTCCATTAATGAATGAATTAACGTTACGAAAAGGACCGTATGTCCAATTGTAAGTGAATAATCATCATATTTTTAATGGTGATGCTACATTATTTAAATTATTAGTTCACAACTTAGTAGAAAATAGTTGTTGCTACCGCTCTGAAAATACCAAAATTTTTGTAAATTGCTATAACGATAAAAAAGTTATCATTATATCAGTTGAAGATGAAGCAACAGTCATTGATGAGTCAAAAAGTGAAAAATTGACACAAGCTTTTTTCCACATGGATCGTAAACATGATGGTGTTGATCTTGGTCTGTGTATTGTTAGCCGTATTGTAAAATTACATCATGGATGTATTTACCTTACCTTAAAAAAATCGACAAGATATAGCTCAAGAGACGATTGCACAATTATGGACTACCTATTCACTCGAGCAACTAAACTATTAAGTTCTGGATTATACCAATTTTCATGAAGAATCAGTTTTAAAAATTGTTGCCATTTTCGCTCAATTTTTGCGGTTGCAAAAAAAGAAATATAATTAGAAACAGGTATAAATGTGGAGTTACCAATATTATCAATAATAATCAAACGATTTTGATTCGGGGAAACACGTTGAAATAAGATATTTTTACTTTTTATTGTCATTGTAATGATACGGTTTTGAAGTAATTCTGATTTTAATTCCCGTAAAGATGCTACAAGTTCATCATAATGTTGTTTAGTTAATTGTTCATCGGCAAAAAACTTATCTAAAGAAGTTGAGATTTTTCCATCATAATCTCGAATAAGTTCAAAGAGTTGTCCTTCACCTAAGCTGGTTTGAACAGGGCCATAATATTTTGCGAGAGTATTCCAAGAAATATTCCTTTTTATTAAATGTTTATAGTAGGCAATTTCACGATTTGTTTCTTGTTCGGCACCCTCATTATAATTAATTTTAATACATTTATTCGGATCATCTGGATGATGATAACATTTTCGGTGCAACCCTTTGCTAATGTAATCTTTATCAGTTAGTTGAATTATATTTTTCATTTAATTTAGTATTAAGATAGTTAGTAAATGTTGGTCTGAAGTTTATCAGCAAGTTTTTTTTCTTGCCACATTTTTTATTTTAAGTTCTAGCACTTTTATTATATTACTGTATAATAACTCAACCCACGTTACAACAGCATTTTTCCCAACGCTGTTTTCGGTTGTCAAAGTTAATATAACAGCTCGAAGGGGTTAGTTAATTAAAAATTGCAATCAAAAAGTGTAAATAAATCAAGTGATTTATTGACGTGAGATTAATTAAAATTGGATAATTACGAATGAGTACTTTTTCAGCTAAACCAGAAACAGTTAAACGCGACTGGTATGTTGTTGATGCAGCAGGTAAAACGTTGGGTCGTTTAGCCTCTGAAATCGCAAACCGTTTGCGTGGTAAACACAAAGCAGAATACACACCACATGTTGATACAGGTGACTACATTATTGTTATTAATGCAGAAAAAGTTGCTGTAACAGGCAAAAAACGCACTGATAAAATCTATTATCGTCATACTGGCTACATCGGTGGACTTAAAGAAGCGACTTTTAAGGAAATGATTGAACGTCATCCTGAACAAGTTATCGAAATTGCTGTAAAAGGCATGCTACCGAAAGGTCCTCTTGGTCGTGCAATGTACCGTAAACTTAAAGTTTATGCTGGTAGTGAGCACAATCATGCGGCACAACAACCGCAAATATTAGATATTTAAGGGGATAAAAGATGGCTGATAATCAATATTACGGTACAGGTCGCCGCAAAAGTTCCGCAGCTCGTGTGTTTATTAAACCAGGTAGCGGGAACATCGTTATTAATAAACGTTCATTAGAGCAATACTTCGGTCGTGATACAGCTCGTATGGTTGTTATGCAACCGTTAGAGTTAGTTGAGATGACCGGCAAACTTGACCTTTATATTACTGTTAAAGGTGGTGGTATTTCAGGTCAAGCAGGTGCGATTCGTCACGGTATTACTCGTGCGTTAATGGAGTATGACGAGACTTTACGTTCTACTTTACGTCAAGCGGGCTTTGTAACTCGTGATGCACGTCAGGTTGAACGTAAAAAAGTGGGGTTACGGAAAGCACGTCGCCGTCCACAATTCAGCAAACGTTA
The DNA here is from genome assembly GCF_001690385.1 of Gilliamella sp. Choc6-1. Taxonomy (NCBI): domain Bacteria; kingdom Pseudomonadati; phylum Pseudomonadota; class Gammaproteobacteria; order Orbales; family Orbaceae; genus Gilliamella; species Gilliamella sp. Choc6-1. Next base: position 89,643 of record NZ_LZHI01000064.1, on the reverse strand, counting down.
ATTGTAAATTACAAAAGAAGTTACAATTTCTTCAAAAACCCAGTATTTTCTGGGTTTTTTGGTATTTAAAATAAATATAATTAATTGAAATAATTATATCTTCATGTTTTGATCATTTAAATGACATGATATTTAAATAAAATATAAGGCTTTTGTTAAATATTTTGTCAGAAAGAATGTGAATTCTATAAAGTTAGTAAGAAAAATTATTTTTTTTAACAAATTTGTTATCCAATTTGCTAGAATAGTAATCCTGTACACTCATTTTTATAATTTTGCATATTTGGAGTTAACATGGTTGTTGCTGTTAATAAACGTTCTGTAATGACATTATTTTGTGATACAACAGATATTTACGGCCATCAGATTCGTTTTGTGTTGGCAGAAAAAGGTGTAACTGCTGAGATTGAGTTTGTAAAAGCAGGTAACTTACCTCAAGAATTATTGGATCTCAATCCATATGCTACTATTCCAACATTAATTGATCGGGATCTGACGTTATACGAATCACATATCGCGTTAGAGTACCTTGATGAGCGGTTTCCTCATCCTCCGTTAATGCCAGTTTATCCGATTGTACGTGCAAATTCTCGGCTAACAATGTATCGAATGAAGCGAGAATGGTATCGAGCTTATCAAACGATTCTTGCCGATCCTGATAGTGATGTAGCTAAAATTGCACGTAAAAACCTTCTAGATGATCTTGTCGCTATTTCAGTGATATTTAAAGAAAAAGATTACTTTATGAGTGATGATTTCACATTATGCGATTGTTACTTTGCTCCTTTACTTTGGCGTCTGCCGTTACTGGAAATAGAACTTCCAAAAGTTGCTGAAAAAAATTATTTAAGTTATATGGCACGTATTTTTGAACGTCCAGCTTTTATTAATTCATTAACAGAAGATGAAAAAAAGATAAGGCTATAACATTATACATTTATCTACTTTACTTATTAATTAAAAGGTGCTTCTTATATATGGATCCTAACCAAATGTCTGCCCGTCGCCCTTATTTATTTAGAGCTTTTTATGATTGGATATTAGATAATGAATTAACACCATATATTGTTGTAGATACAAAAGTATATGGTGTGGTTGTTCCACAAGAGTTTGTTAAAAACAATCAAATTGTACTGAATATTGCACCACATTCAGTTGGCCAATATTCAGTAACAAATGAAAAAATTGAATTCAATGCTCGCTTTTCTGGTGTGTCTCAGCATATTGTGGTGCCAATAGCTGCAATCAAAGCAATTTATGCTCGTGAAAATGGTGTCGGTATGGGATTTGAAGATGAGCCTCAATATCAGGTACGGCGTGAATCTTTATCTCAACAACCTGAAAAATCTAAACCAAAACCTAATCCATTTCGAGTTGTAAAATAATTTGTAATATTGTTAGTTAATGGTTATTCGTTGTAATGTATAAAAGAAAGTCATCGTTGATTATATTAAAAAATAACGAAAAAATAGATGAATGAGTAACGAAATCGAATTAAAGTTTGAAATCAATACTAGCGACATTGTTAGTTTAAAATATTATTTAGATCAATGGATCGATTGTGACGAAGCTGAATTTTCGGCAATATCACCAACATTATCATCGGCCAAACATAGTTTTACTAAACTAAATCTGATCAATACCTATTACGATACTAGTGATTATTACTTGCGTAATCACGGTTGTGGGTTGCGTGTAAGAAAGTGTGATGATGGTTTAATAAAATTTTTTGAGATCACATTAAAACGGGATAAAAAATCGACTCCGGGGTTGCATGAGCGTGCTGAATTTAATGTCGATTTGCCTGACTCTGTTCCTGATTTAACCGCATTACCTTGTCATGCATTACCAAATGACTGTGATGTTGCTCAGCTACAACGGAATTTACAGCCTCTATTTACCACCAATTTTGAACGGCAGGCGTGGTTAATTTCGTTTGCAAGTAGTGAAATTGAAGTTGCGTTAGATCAAGGGCAAATTAGTTCAAATAATCAATCTATCCCCATTAAGGAAGTTGAACTTGAAATCAAGCAAGGCAACAAATATGATTTATTTAATTTTGCTATTGAGCTAAGTCGATTTAATTTGCATCTATTTTCACAAAGTAAAGCTTTTAGAGGTTATCGATTACTGAACAATCTAGCACCTAAAAAGTGTGCTTATACGCTTTTAAGCCAATGTGATTTACCTAAATTACTTGAGTTTTGGCAACAAAACGAAGAATATGCGTTAGAAATGGATGATTTATCATACTACAAACAAACTTTAAATCAAGTAAACGATCAGTTAACCAATAAACTGCTTTTTAAAGATCCAGAGTTTGCTCAATGGCAAGCGGCATTGTTAATTATTAATTCTGTAAAAGAATTTGCTTTTAGTGAGATAAATACGAAGTTAAAACTAATGTTACTTGTTGAAATGAATAAAAATAACATATAAATATAAGGATATAGAGATGAAAAAGTCATTTTTTAGACTATCTTCATTGCTAGTTTTATCTTATTGGATATTGATGAATATTTTTTATATCGTCAGATACGACAACCTATCAGATTAGCAGAAAACTTATTAAGCGAATATTACCTATTTTCTTTTTACAGTTACCTACTTCACTTTTGCTATTTATTACTTCCCCAATGATATTGAACAAATATGCTATTAACGAAATCAATTCAAAAAATATCGTCAATAGTTTATTTATTGCCATATTAATCATATTAGGCGATATTGTTGGTTGATTGCATTGTTAAATCAGTATTGATGAGTGGATATAGCCTGGACGACAATGCATTAACTCAAAAAAGAGCCTACAAATACATTTAGGTTTATTTATAGTACTAATTGCTCTTTCTTGTTGCTAATTTGCTTGGTTATTTTTTGTTAAAAGGATGTTTTACTGGTGTAACGGAGACCTTAGCCTTAAGAAGGATCATCTTTAATTCAATGGGTATTTTTATATTAAATTGTTTATTATTGATCGCATTAGTAATATTTAGTGTTTCATTATCACATTATTTAGAATATTGGTGCAAAATAAGTGAGTTAGAAATAATAATTATTTGGTTTATGATGGCAGTAATTTTATTTATTTCAAGATGCGTATTGGTGAGAATAGTGGTTAAACGAATATTTGGTAAAATGGATAAAAATCATCAAAATATTTAAGTTTAAATGTAATTATTTATCAGCAATCACTGATTTTTGTTATTGTAAATCAATTTTAAGAGAGTAGCCTATGTCAGAATTTAACTCGTCATTTTCTTCTTTGTTGGAACAACAAAAGCAAAAAGTCACCCATCAACTTAATCAATACAACTTAACTCAAGTGCAAGCTCACCTTGATATTTTGGTGCAAAGTGACTTTTTAGTAGATGCGTTTTGTCGGTTCCCTAGTTGGTTTGCTGACATAGTAAAAAAACCACCGCAAGCCGATGAAAGGAAATTTTATCAATCTTGGCTAGATGAACAATTGGCAAATGTGACCGATGAAGCTATTTTTATGAAAAAGCTTAGGCTATTTCGGCATTTTATGTTAGTGCGCCTTGCATGGTCACAATTAGCTAAAATAAGTCATGATGAGCAGCTTTTATTGCAACTGACCGAACTAGCCGAGGTGATTATTGTTACTGCTCGCAATTGGCTTTATGAGCTTAGTTGCAAAGAGTGGGGAACACCTTGTAATGCTCAAGGTCAGGCGCAGCCACTACTGATTTTAGGTATGGGTAAATTGGGCGGTGGGGAGCTGAACTTTTCGTCCGATATTGATTTGATTTTTACTTATCCAGAGCATGGGCAAACAAAAGATGGTCGGCGAGAATTAGATAATGCTGTCTTTTTTACCCGATTAGGCCAACGCTTAATTAAAGCACTAGATCAAATTACCGAAGATGGTTTTGTGTATCGTGTGGATATGCGTTTACGCCCGCTTGGTGATGGGGGACCTTTAGTCCTGAGCTTTTCTTCTATGGAAGATTATTATCAAGAGCAAGGTCGAGATTGGGAACGTTATGCTATGGTTAAAGCCAAAGTTCTTGGTGATCAACACGCCCCTTATGTAGGCGAACTGTATCAAATGTTGAAGCCTTTTGTCTATCGTCGTTATATTGATTTTAGTGTTTTACAATCATTGCGTAATATGAAAAGCATGATTGAACGTGAAGTGCGTCGTCGTGGTTTAAAAAATAACATCAAGCTTGGCGCTGGTGGGATTCGTGAAATAGAGTTTATTGTACAAGTTTTTCAGCTTATTCGTGGTGGGCGAGTAGTGGGATTGCAAACTCGTTCGTTATTAAATGCACTTAATGTGATTGAACAAGAATCTCTACTTGCATCGAATGAAGTATCGCTATTACGAGAAAATTACCTGTTTTTACGTCGTTGTGAAAATCTTCTACAAGCTATTGCCGATGAACAGACCCAAGCCTTGCCAGATAATGTACTGGACCAAGCCCGTTTAGCGACAAGCATGGGGTTTAATCATTGGTATGATTTTGAACAAGAATTATCAGTACGAATGCAATGTAATCGCCAAATTTTTAATGAACTTATTGGCGAAAACGAATCAGAATCTGTTTCGAAAACCAAGTGTTATAATGATCAATTTGACGATCTTTGGGTGCCAGATCTTCAAATAAGTGATGTTAGCTCAGTGCTACCCAATTATTCAGAAACACAAATCGCACAGATCCATCAAATGCTAATACAATTTCGTGATGATATTGGTAAACGTACAATTGGTGTACGGGGGCGTGAAATACTCGATCAATTAATGCCACGTTTATTAGAATCTATCTGTAGTGAAAAGCAAGTAACAATAGTGTTATCAAGAATTTTGCCGTTACTTGTTAATATTGTTAGTCGTACTACTTATTTAGAACTGTTACTTGAATATCCAACCGCTTTGAAGCAATTAATTCGCTTATGTAGTGCTTCGTCAATGATTAGCGATCAACTGGCTCATTATCCTATACTGTTAGATGAGCTTATTGATATCAATTCGCTTTATCAGACGATTGCCCCAAATGAATATAAAAGCCAACTTTATCAATATTTACTGCGCATTGCAGTGGATGACGAAGAACAACAACTTGAAGCTTTACGTCAATTTAAGCAGATGCAATTACTGCATATCGCTGCCGCCGATGTTGAGCATGTATTAACTACTATGAAAATTAGCGATCATCTAACTTATGTGGCCGAATCTTTGTTAGATTTTGTCGTACAAATGGCATGGAATCAAATGATTGCTCGTTATGGCAAGCCTGATCATTTGGCTGATAACCATAAAGGTTTAGTTGTGATTGGCTATGGTAAATTAGGCGGTTGGGAATTGGGTTATGGTTCAGATCTTGATCTGGTTTTTTTACATGATTGTCCTGTTAATAGCGTCACTGATGGTGACAAGCAGATCGATAGCCGTCAATTTTATTTGCGCCTTGTACAACGTATTATTCATTTATTTAATGTACGCACTAGCTTTGGTATTTTATATGAAGTTGATGTAAGACTTCGTCCTCAAGGCGATGCAGGGCTTCTTGCTTGTAGTTTAGATTCGTTCGAAGATTACCAAATAAATGAAGCTTGGACATGGGAACATCAAGCTTTAGTACGAGCCAGAGCCGTATATGGTGAAGCCGAATTAATCGATCGTTTTAATCAAATTCGTCATAATGTACTTTGTAAAAAGCGTGATGAAGTTGTATTAAAAAAAGAAGTACGTGAAATGCGTGAAAAAATGCGATCACACCTCGGTAGCACTCAAGATAATTTATTTAACTTAAAAATTGATAAGGGTGGAATTGGTGATATTGAATTTTTATCACAATATTTGGTACTTAATTATGCTTACCAGCATCCCCAAATGACTCAATGGAGCGATAATGTTCGTATCTTAGAACTCGCAACAAAATATCACATTATCGATAGCCACGAAGCACAGCAACTAACGCAAGCTTATATTGATATGCGTAATAAAATCCATCAACTTGCGTTGCAATTATTACCAAGTACGGTGGATAGCGCGCAGTTTAAGCAAGAAACAGAAATAGTCAATCAAAGTTGGCAAAAGTGGCTGAAATAATAGTATTAAAAACGCCGACTAGAACGGCGTTTTTAATATTTTAACTAGCTTAATTATTTAACTTCTTTCCATAAAATCAAATCTTGATCTTCAAGATCTGAACTATCAAAGCCTATAATCGGTTTGATATCTTCGCGGTCAAAAGCAATATCGCCACCATTAACGGCAAGATCACCTTTTTTAATTCCTTTGAAATCAAACAAATTGGTATCACACAGATGAGATAGGGTGATATTTTGTGTTGCACGAAACATGGTCTCAATACGCCCTGAGTATTTTTTATCCCATTCATTTAGCATCTCTTTAATCACTTGTCTTTGCAGATTTGGTTGTGAACCACAAAGATTACAAGGAATAATCGGAAACTGTTTAATTTCAGCGTATTTGGCGATATCTTTTTCTTTGCAATAAGCTAGTGGTCGGATAATGATATGTTCACCTGAATCATTCATTAGCTTTGGCGGCATTGCTTTGAGTTTGCCACCATAAAACATATTTAAAAATAGTGTTTCTAAAATATCATCTCGATGATGGCCAAGGGCAATTTTTGTTGCACCAAGTTCGGTCGCTGTGCGATATAAAATGCCACGGCGTAGTCGTGAACAAAGCGAGCAAGTTGTTTTTCCTTCCGGGATTTTATCCTTGACAATACCGTAGGTGTTTTCTTGCACGATTTTATATTTAATGCCTAAAGAGTTTAGATATTCAGGCAATACATGTTCAGGAAATCCCGGTTGTTTTTGATCTAAGTTAACTGCTATTAGATCAAAATATACTGGTGCACTGATTTTTAAGTTGATAAGAATATCAAGTAAAGTATAACTATCTTTACCACCTGATAAGCAAACCATAATACGATCGCCTTCTTCGATCATATTAAAGTCAGAGATTGCCTCGCCAGTTAAGCGACGCAATCGTTTATGTAGTTTATTTTGATTATATGTATTCATCACAATTTTATTGGTTATTCGGCACGGCTCATGTAACGACGTTCAGCAATATGAACTTTGACTTTTTCGTGGTTATCAATATATTCAGGAACCTGAATAACAAGCCCTGTTGATAAGGTTGCAGGCTTGGTTCGTGCACTTGCTGAAGCGCCTTTAATACTTGGAGAGGTTTCGATAATATCAAGTTCAACAGTCTGTGGCAATTCCAAGGCAAGAACTTCACCATCAGCCATTAGCACTTGAATACCATTCATACCACCTTCAGGGATAAACAATAACTCATCTTCAATTTGTTCTTTTTTAAATATATAAGGAGTAAAATCCTCATTATCCATAAACACATATTCATCACCATCAATATACGAAAAACTAACAGGTCGGCGGGATAGTTCAATTGTTTCAAGGATATCATCACCTTTAAAGCGTTCTTCAACTTTTCCACCATTTTTTACATCGGTAAAACGCATTTTATAAAGTGTACTAGCGCCCCGTGCGCTTGGACTTTGAACGTCGATATCTTTAACGATTAATAATTTGCCATTATATGTGACCGCATCGCCACGTTTTATTTCATTTGCTTTAGCCATAATAGTTTTTTCACAATTAATAAAAATGTAGTTAAAAAAATTAACCTGTTATTTTACCGCTAACTTGCTATTGTCACCATCAAAATTTATCAAAGATTCTTAAAATAGATGAAAGCCATGACCGATTTATTTAAATGTAGAAAAAATTGCGGTGTATGCTGTATTGTACCTTAAATTTCATCCTACATCTCTGGTAAACTCGTTGGCGAACCTAGTATACATTTTGGCAAAGACTTTAAATGTGCTTTGTTTGTGCAAGCTTCAATACCGATTGTTTGTGGTCTATTAACACTCTGTTTAAAAATGTGCGGAAATAATCGTTCCCAAACCATGGATTATTTAACCCAATTAGAACAGGTAAATAGCGTATAAGTATTGCTTCTATTTAACAAATCAGTTTAATTATTAGAATTATTTATCTCTCACTGTTTTTTTTTTGATAAACTTCACAGCATTTTATTACTTGATAATAAAAAATTATAATCAACAAAATAGGTTTCACTATTATTGATTTGTTGAATAATTAAATATTGATGAAGCATGAATTTAATTCATGTCTTATTAAGTTTACGCTTTTAGTCAAGAAGAATATTGATATGAAGAAAAAATTAAAACGAGATTTAAAAGCACGTCATCTGGCAATGATTGCTATTGGCGGCTCAATCGGTACAGGGTTATTTGTTGCATCAGGTGCGACAGTTGCTCAAGCAGGTCCTGGTGGAGCATTAATTTCATATGCTATCATAGGTCTGATGGTTTATTTTTTAATGACCAGTCTCGGTGAACTGGCTGCTTATTTACCAGTATCAGGGACATTTGCTACTTATGGTGCACGTTATGTTGATGAGGCATTTGGTTTTGCTATTGGTTGGAATTACTGGTACAACTGGGCTATCACTGTAGCTGTTGATTTGGTAGCGGCGCAGCTGGTTATTTCCTATTGGATAGATTCGGGTAATTATAGTTGGCTTTGGAGTTTACTATTTTTAAGTATTATCTTTGGTTTAAATTATATTTCCGTTAAAGGCTTTGGTGAAGCAGAATTTTGGTTTTCATTGATAAAAGTAGTCACCGTGATTATCTTTATTATCATCGGGTTATTGATGATTATTGGCATTTTAAACGGAGCTGAAGGTGCAGGTTGGCATAACTGGAAAATTGGTGAAGCGCCATTTGTAGGTGGATTCTCATCAATGATTGGTGTTGCAATGGTCGTAGGATTCTCATTCCAAGGTACTGAATTAATCGGTATTGCAGCAGGTGAATCAAGAGATCCTGAAAAAAACATCCCTAAAGCCATGAAACAAGTATTTTGGCGTATTTTATTATTTTACATCTTCGCAATTTTGGTAATAAGTTTAATCATTCCTTATACCGATCCCAATTTACTACGTAATGATGAAACAGATATTAGTGTTAGTCCATTTACGTTAGTATTCCAACATGCAGGATTATTATCTGCTGCTACATTAATGAATGCTGTTATCTTAACTTCTGTTTTATCCGCTGGAAACTCAGGACTATATGCTTCAACCAGAATGTTGTATGCATTAGCGAAAGAAGGAAAAGCACCAAAAATCTTTGCAAAATTATCTTTATCAGGTGTTCCACGGATGGCACTAATTGCAACAACTTTTGTTGCTATGCTTTGTTTCTTAACTTCAATGTTTAAAGATCAAGAAGTTTACTTATGGCTACTTAATATGTCCGGTATGACCGGTTTTATTGCTTGGCTTGGGATTGCTATTAGTCATTACCGTTTTAGAAGAGGATATATAATCCAAGGGTATGATGTCAGCAACTTACCTTATTATTCAAGTTGCTTTCCATTTGGACCAATATTTGCATTCGGTCTATGTTTAATTATTACACTAGGACAAAATTACGAAGCATTTTTGCAAGATACCATTGATTGGAATAGTGTGATTGCGACTTATGTGGGTATTCCATTATTTTTGCTAATTTACTTTAGTTATAAGTTCTTGAAAAAGACAAAGTGGGTTAAATATGAACAAATGGACTTTTCTAAAGTAAATTAATTAACATTCATTACTTAGTTTCTCTTTTTCCGTCGACATTTGTCGACGGAGCTTTATTAAAGAAGAGTAAAATAGCCCATTATAAGGTTTAATGATAAAAATCAGTAAGTTTAATAACCTTATTAGCGACTACGGAAGATGATACGTGCTTTAGATAGATCGTAAGGTGTCATTTCAACCGTAACCTTGTCACCAGTCAAAATGCGGATATAGTTTTTTCGCATCTTGCCAGAAATATGTGCAGTAACGACATGACCATTTTCAAGTTCAACGCGAAACATGGTGTTTGGAAGTGTTTCAAGTATAGTACCTTGCATTTCAATGTTATCTTCTTTTGCCATTGGGGCCTCTTAATAATAAAAACAAATTAATATCTACTAATCATTAAATGTAATTTCAACTAAAACTGAGTGAGCGAAATGTTATATATTAAACTTTTCTAATAATCATTTTGGCTTTTTATTACATGGCTGATTGATGTAGAGTTTAAACACAGATTAACTGAACTTAGAAATATAAATACAGCGCCAAAATAATGCCGAAAAAACTTTCAGATGTAAAGCTATTTCTATTTTTTCTTTGCATTATAGAGTTCTTGTTCATGGATATATTGCCAAACTTTTGGTGGTAATAAATTTTTGTAATTTTGTTGAGTGATTATATTTTGTCTAATTTCTGTTGCCGAAACATTTTCAAGCGGGGTATTCGCAAAATAGATATAACCATGTAGTGAATTGTGTAAATCTTTTACATTGGTGGTCTGGTGAGCATCAATCCATTGTTGCAATTTTGCATTATTGGTTTTGTTCTCATAACCAGGACGGCGACAAATTAACAAATGACAATAATCAAGCAACGTTTGCCAATTATGCCAAGTTGGTAATCCTAGTAATGAATCTTGCCCCATAATAAACGCTAACGGTTTTTGGTTACCATTTTTGAATCGCCATGCTTGTAGGGTTTCAACAGTATAAGATGGGCGTATTGATGTTTCAGGTAAGATCTCACTTATATCTAATACAAATAAAGGTAAATCTTCAATAGCTAATGCTAACATTGCTAAACGTTGTTCAGTATCGGCTTCTGGTTGTGGTTTATGAGGAGGAATATGATTAGGTAACAAGCGAATTTGTTTTAAACCAACTTCATTAGCTAATGAAATAGCAGGGCGAAGATGCCCATAATGGATTGGGTCAAAAGTCCCCCCTAATAATGCAGTCAACATTTATCTAATCCCATAAATTGCATCGATAAACTAGACATTGCATTCCATATTTGTATTTGATTATCATATTTTAAACTGATTTCAATTTCGGTTAGTTTGGCTAGCAAATTAAATAAATTTTTAATATCAAAACGGTTTAGATAATTGGCATAAATCGTTCTTTTATGCTGCCAAATTTTATATTCATCAAAAACCTGTTTTAAGGATTTTTGCCGTAATGCTTTTTTTAAATTAATTATCAATATTAGCTCACGTTGAATAATTCGTAACAAAATTAACGGCTCAAAATCATTTATTTTTAATTGTTGTAAAATATGGGTTGTACGTTTAGTCTTAAGCGAAACCATTGCATCTATCAAATGATAAGCTGTAAAAATTGAGGAATCATTAATATTATTTTCAGCCAAATTATAAGTAATAGTTTGGTTCGGATAAAGCAGGTTTAATTGTTCTATGGTTTGTGTTAATGCAAGCAGATTTCCTTCATAATAATAACAAAGCAATTCTATAGCTTCTGACTCAATAGTTATTTGCTTTTGTTGTAGATGGTTTTTAATCCATTGTGGTAGTTGTAAAGTATCGGGCGTTGTGCAATTGACAATTACTAATTTGTTAGATAATGTTTTGTACCAATTGGCATTTTCTTGTAATTTAGTAATTTTATTTAAACAAATTATTAATGCAACATCTGGCGCTAAAACTTCACTTAATGTATTAAGTCTGGTTGTTATACCAGCATTTAATCCTCCCTCACCCACGTCGAGGCAAATAAGAGTTTTTGAAGAAAAAAGACTCATTGCCTGACAGCTATCGTAGATATTAGCCCAATCAGTTTGATTATTAATATTGAAATCAAGTTGCTCATCGAAGCCTAATTTTTTAAAAGCATCCTTTAGTTGCGTTTGAGCATAATACTGTAAATAAGGATCGCTACCTAATAATAAATAATAGGACGATCCTAAGTTACGGCTAATCTGATCAGCACTAATTTTTATCATGACGAATTTTAATTTACAGCATCAACAGCTTTTAATTTACGAATAATCTGTTTAGCTGCTTGTTCATACATTTCATCTTCAATTAAATTTTGCTCTGCTGTTTTAGCTAAAGCGGTAGATGGATTATCAAAGAAAGTACGGAATACGCGAACATTCAGAGGATAAGTTTGCTTTCCAGCAATAACTGCTTGAGCTTGAACAATTAACACTAATTGATATTCAGCCGCTTTTCCATCTTGATAAATTGAAATGGTGTTACGTTCAATATCGTCTCTAATTACTCTTAGAGTTGGTGATTTATTATCATTTACTAATGTAACTTTATTATCACGTAAGATCTCTTTAATATTTCTTGATAATTTACCATAAGGGTCATTACTTGTGAAAGACATCGTTTTGAATCGCTCTGGTATTTCCGTATCATATTGTAAATGAAATCCACAACCAGTTAGTGATATTGTAATTAACATAAGTAAGGCTATATATTTTTTCATAAGTATTACCATCAAATTTTGATTATTCAACAATATCAACCGACAACAAGATTTAACAATTTACCTGGTACATAAATAACTTTACGAATGGCAACATCACTCAAATATTTTTGGATGTTAGGCTCTTGTTTTGCTTGTGACACAACAAAATCTTGATCGGCATCAGCGGGCACAATAAATTTACCACGGACTTTGCCATTGATTTGTACAACAATGAGCTTCTCGTCCTCAATCACTGCTGATTGATCAGCAATAGGCCAAGTTGCATTATCAATCGATTCGTTGTGACCTAGAGCTTGCCACATAACAAAGCAAGCGTGTGGCATCATAGGATAAAGTAATCGAACAATTGCATTTAAAGCTTCACTCATTAGAGCGCGATCTTGCTCAGTTTCTTGAGGTGCTTTTTGTAAGCGATTCATAAATTCCATCACAGCGGCAATAGCAGTATTAAATGTTTGGCGACGACCGATATCATCACTGACTTTAGCAATAGTTTTATGTAGCTCACGGCGTAATGACTTTTGTTCACTACCTAGAGCTGTGACGTCTAGTTTTGCAGCAACACCTTTTTGGGTATGTTCATAAACTAAACGCCATACACGTTTAATAAATCGATTTGCACCTTCAACGCCTGATTCTTGCCATTCTAGTGTCATATCAGCAGGAGACGCAAACATCATAAACAATCGAACGGTATCAGCACCATATTTTTCAACCATTTCTTGCGGATCGATGCCATTATTTTTTGATTTTGACATTTTGGTCATACCAGCATGAACTAGCTCATTGCCATGACTATCAACAGCCTTAGCAATTCGGCCTTTATCATCACGTTCAATAGCGACTTCAGTTGGCGAAACCCAAATGCGTTCATTTGTTGGGCTGGTGTAATAAAATGCATCGGCTAACACCATACCTTGGCATAGTAAACGTTTTGCTGGTTCGTCTGACGATACCAAACCAAAATCACGCATTAATTTATGGAAAAATCTAAAATAAAGTAAATGCATAATGGCATGTTCAATACCACCTACATACTGATCAACAGGTAACCAATAGTTTGCCGCTTTTTCGTCTAACATACCTTTGTCGTAGTTTGGACAAGTGTAACGAGCATAATACCAAGAAGATTCCATAAAGGTATCAAACGTATCAGTTTCACGTAGTGCAGGTTGACCGTTAACGGTTGTCTTAGCCCAGTTAGGATCTGCCTTAATTGGACTTGTAATACCATTCATTTCAACATTTTCAGGTAAAATAACTGGTAATTGTTCTTCTGGTGTTGGTACAGTTGTACCATCTTCAAGCGTCACCATTGGAATTGGTGCACCCCAATAACGCTGACGCGAAACACCCCAATCACGCAAACGGTAATTAACTTTACGTTTACCAATACTTAATGCAATTAACTTATCAGCAACAGCATTAAATGCTTGATCAAAATCAAGGCCATCAAATTCGCCTGAATTAAATAACTTGCCATGCTCAGTATATGCTTTTTCAGAAAGATCAGGTGCATTACCTTCTTGAGTTAAAATAACAGGATTAATTGGTAAGTTATATTTTGAAGCAAATTCGTAATCACGTTCGTCGTGACCAGGCACAGCCATTACTGCACCTGTACCATATTCAATTAACACAAAATTAGCAATCCAAACAGGAACCTTTTGACCTGTTAAAGGATGGATAGCATAAAAGCCTGTAGCAATACCTTTCTTTTCCATGGTTGCCATATCAGCTTCGGCAGTTTTGGTATTTTTACATTCAGCAACAAATTCAGCAATTTTAGGATCGTTTTTTGCAGCTAATTGTGCAAGAGGGTGCTCTGCGGCAACAGAAACAAAACTAACGCCCATTAATGTATCAGGACGAGTTGTATAGACGCGCAACTTATCAGCATAATTTTCAACAGCAAAATCAAATTCAACCCCTTCAGAGCGACCAATCCAGTTACGTTGCATGGCCTTAACTTGTTCAGGCCAACTTTCAAGTGTATCTAAATCATTAAGAAGTTCTTCGGCATATTCAGTGATTTTAATAAACCATTGTGGGATCTCTTTGCGCTCAACAGGCGTACTACAACGCCAACAACAACCTTCAATCACTTGCTCATTAGCTAGTACGGTTTGATCATTTGGGCACCAGTTAACCGCTGATGTTTTTTTATAAACTAAGCCTTTTTCGTATAGCTTAGTAAAAAACCACTGCTCCCATTTATAATATTCAGGATGACAAGTAGTAACCTCACGATCCCAATCATAACCAAATCCTAAAAGTTGTAATTGCTTTTTCATATAAGCAATATTTTCATAGGTCCATTTTGCAGGCGCAGTATTATTTTTAACAGCCGCACCTTCAGCAGGTAACCCAAAGGCATCCCAACCTATTGGTTGAAGTACATTTTTACCATTTAAGCGCTGATAACGTGAAATGGTATCGCCTATGGTGTAGTTACGAACATGACCAAGATGTAAACGCCCAGAAGGGTAAGGCAGCATTGATAAGCAGTAATATTTTTCTTTTGATGAATCTTCAGTAACATGAAAGGTTTTATTTTCTTGCCAGTGTTTTTGTACGGCGGCTTCGATTTCATCAGGGCGATATTGTTCTTGCATGACGAGTTAATGTCCTATCTATTATTGCTAATAAAAATATGTTACTAATTGTATTGGTTATTGACTCGTTTTACAAACGATATATAAATTAAAACATGATTTCTTGCTATGTAAAAAATCAAACAAATCCCATCAATTAAATTCAAAAAATAAATTAATGCGTAATTTTATTGTTAGTTTAAAATAAAACAGCTATTTTAAAAGCAGTTAATTTTGGTTGAATTTAATTATCAACCCATTGTTATATAGGTTAGTAATGGTGTAATTTGGTTATTTTCAGTATTATCAAAAAAGATGAAACTAGCTTTATTGCTTTTTTTGACGGCTTAAAACAATAAATTTTAACCTAGAATTTTACTTTAATGACTATTTAAAAAAAATAGAGTGAACCGTTCACACAAAAGGAAAGCAATATAGGCGATAATGTAGAATATTGATATATTTATGAACGACAGGAAAAAATTGCTATTTAATTGAATTAAATAGCAACTAATATATATTAAGTAACATATTTACAAAATGATTTAAAAAACAGTTTAACCACCATTAAACACACTGGTAAATTTTGATAAAAATGTTTTTTGCTGTTCTTTAGGCATATTCACAAGGTTCGCCTGAATAAGTTGATCAACTTTTTGAGCTTCATCGCTTAAATTTAATTTATTATATGCATTGTGCATTAACAATAAACCTTGCTTTGTTGAATCAGTATCAGGAAACATTGATAACATTTTTGTAACTCGATTAATGACTGCAACATAAGCACCTCGTTCAGTGTAAAACTGAGCTACTTTTAACTGATAGCGTGAGATTCTATTTTTTAGATAAACTAAACGTTTATACGCATCGGCAGTATAATAACTTGATGGAAAACTTGCTACAAGATACGAAAAGTCTTTAAAAGCAGCTTTGGCAAATTCCGCATCACGATCAGAACGATCCACATTGAACCAGCCTTGAATCGTATTATCATCTTGAGCCATATTAGATAAACCACGAATATAGATAACCCAATCAATATTAGGATGTGTTGGATTTAATTTTAGAAAACGGTCGATTGATGCAATAGCAAGTGGCAAATCCCCCGATTTATAATAAGCGTAGATTAGATCTAATTGTACTTGTTGTGAATATGGACCAAATGGAAAACTTTTATCCAACGCTTCTAGTACTGAAATACTGGTTTTTAAATTACCATTATCAAGTTCATTTTGTGCTTTAGTGTGAAGTTCAACTTCAGATACATTATCAATGTCAGATCTAATCGATGAAGTACAGCCAATTAACATGCCACTTAAAGCAATCGCTAATAAAGAGTGTAAACGTAATTTCATTCAGTTCCCAATCCAAATATAATTAAACATTAAAAACTATGATTGATATATAATACTCTAAAACATAACAGCTTAAAATAGATAAATTACACATGTATAAGTTAAAATTATCAACCGAAATTGAACAAACCCAATTAGGGATGCGCTTAGATCAAGCTTTATCAGCGCTTTTTCCTGATTATTCACGCTCAAGAATAAAAGATTGGATTATTAATAATAAAGTCACTGTTAATAATGTTATTGTCAACAAGCCTAAAGAAAGAGTATTAGGTGGTGAAAAAATAATAATCAATGCTGAAATCGAAGAAGAAAACTGCCACCAACCGGAAGATATAAAGCTCAACATTGTTTATGAAGACGACGATATCCTTGTTATCAACAAACCGCGTGACCTTGTTGTACATCCTGGAGCAGGCAATCCTGATGGCACAGTATTAAATGCTTTATTACATTATTATCCTGACATAGCACGCGTGCCACGAGCAGGTATTGTTCATCGACTTGATAAAGACACCACAGGCCTAATGGTTGTTGCTAAAACCATTAATGCTCAGACACATTTAGTTGATGCGCTTCAACATCGTGAAATCACACGTGAATATGAAGCTGTTGCTATGGGCATTATCACTGCCGGAGGCACGGTTGATCAACCTATTACCCGTCATCCAACCAAACGCACTCATATGGCAGTATTTCCAACAGGAAAACCTGCAGTAACACATTACAGAGTGATGGAAAGGTACCGTCTACACACTCGCTTGCGCTTGCGCTTAGAAACTGGCCGAACACATCAAATTCGTGTACATATGGCGCATATTGCCCACCCCTTAATTGGCGATCCTCTTTATGGCGGGCGCCCAAGACCCCCTAAAGGTGCGAGCGAATCGTTTATTCAAACTTTGCGAGATTTTGATCGTCAAGCATTGCATGCTGCCATGTTACGTTTATATCACCCTATTACAGGTGAACTTATGCAATGGAATGCACCAATACCGCAAGATATGCAAACGTTAATTCAAGCCTTGCAAGAAGATACCGAACAACACAAAGACGAACTAGATTGGTAACCAACATGATAAAATCGATTTACCCATATTGGACAGCCCCAAAAAATGTCCATGCTTTGACTACAACACGAATAGGTGGTGTTAGCATGGCACCATTTACAAGCTTAAATATGGGAAGTCGAGTAGGCGATAATTTAACCCATGTAGCCCAAAACCGCCGGTGTGTTATACAGGTGGAACAAATACCTAGCGAGCCCTATTGGCTAACACAAACCCATAGCATTATAGCGCTAGACATATCGAAAATTCCCTTACAAATGGCAACAGGTAACATTCCTAACCAAACGGTAGAAGCCGACGCATCTTATACTCATCAAGCAAAACAAGTTAGCGTTGTACTGACTGCTGATTGTATGCCAGTTTTATTTTGTTCAACTAAAGGGGATGAAGTTGCAGCTGCGCATGCAGGGTGGCGTGGATTATGTAACGGAATACTGGAAGAAACCGTCAAAAAATTTGCCTCACCACCCATAAATATCATTGCTTGGCTTGGACCAGCAATCAGTGCCAAAAAATTCGAAGTTGGTATTGAGGTCAAGAAGCAATTTGAAAAAATTGACTACAACGCACAAACTGCTTTTAAATTAATTAACCCTGCAGAACAAAAATACCTAGCCGATCTTTACTTAATTGCTAAACAACGCTTACAAGCAATGGGAGTAACTAAGATTTTTGGCGGTGATTTTTGTACTTATACTGAGCAAGACACGTTTTTTTCGTACCGCCGGGAAAGTAATACCGGTAGGATGGCGTCAATGATTTGGTTCGAATAAAAATTAATTTTGTTAATCTTGCGTGTTAAGTTTTGCCAATATTTTTTGTTTTTTAAAGTATTGATTTTTTTATTCTATATTGGCAAATTTATGGCTTTGTACACTAAGTAACCATTTATTATCCAAGCGATCTTTGTTGATTTTGCCCAATAGTTCAATGGTTTCAAACATATTAAACACGCCATCTTTTTCACAGGGTGAAAGGTAATAGCGTTTAGCTTGAATTTGGCTTTCGATATATTGGCAAAAATCGATAAAATCGGAGTGATTTTCGGCAACAATGCGAACCTCGTTGGCGGTGGATTGAGCTATTTTTTTGTAGCGTGACTGATAGCAAAATTTTGGACTAAGTGCAATGTAATCAACTAACGGATCGACCTTACCAAGCCCATTACTTTCAATGGCGATAAAATACCCCGCTTTTTTAAGTGACAAAAGCAATTCAGGTAACGCTTTAACCATGGTTGGCTCGCCACCGGTAATTATGATATTTTTAGTTTTATATTTGCTCACTTTGCCAAGCAGTTCCGCCAACGAAAAGCGAGTAAACTGACGAAAATTTGTATCGCACCAAGTGCACTTCAAATTACACCCAGAAAAACGGATAAAAACGGCAGGCATACCTGTATTATAACCTTCACCCTGCAAGGATTCGAAGATTTCAACAATACGAAACTCGACCATATTAACTCCGACGGTATTCGCAATATGAGGTGGGCGTTTCCCATAATTTGATCATCGAAACAGGCAAGTATTGCGACAGACGATCGTAAATAAACTGGCTCATCCCCTCGGCTGTTGTTCGGCAGGGAAAGGCAAAGATTTTTCGATCCATCTCTTGCAATAACGACGCAATACGGCACTCATTAGGGTTATTTTGATTGTAAAGGTAAGCATGATCGAGTGGATCGGCAATATGCTGTTTAACGATTTGCTTTAAATTGGCATAATCCATGACCATATCTTGGCTTGAACCGCTATCAATAAGAACACCGCTGACTTCGACTAATAAACGGTAAGTATGACCGTGCAGATTGTGACATTGCTTATTATGCCCATCTAACATATGACAAGCATCAAATTGAAATTCTTTGGCTATTTTGAACATGTTGTATTCCTAGTTTTTTTACGTGGGATGGGTTACGAACCACGGTTAGTAAGCTAACAAAATAAAAGGCGGCTACTATAATCGATAAACAGCAATTTGTCATCTTTGATATGTTATTGAGTGTGATATCGGTTGGTAGTGGTTTGGTATTATGCTTCTTTATTTTGGCTTTTTTAAAGCTTAAACTAATAAAGATCGTGCTGTACAAAATTTGTAAAAATATTCTTAACTTGCTCTTGAAAATTATTCTTCCACACTCATTTAATGATCAATGCAATGGTTTACATGAATTAAACATGCAAACCAAATCTATTGCTCAGGAGATAAACTATGAGGTTAGATAAACTTACCAACAAATTTCAACAAGCTTTAGCTGATGCGCAATCGCTAGCATTAGGTAAAGACAATCAATATATCGAGCCGGTGCATGTTCTATTAGCTATGCTCAACCAAGAAGGCAACAGCGTTGCACCATTATTGAATACAGCGGGTGCTAATGTTGCTGTTTTGCAGCAAGAATTAGCTCAAGCTATTGACCGATTACCCCAAGTTCAAGGTGTGGGTGGAGATGTTATTCCATCGCAAGAGTTTGTTCGAGTATTAAATCTTTGCGATAAATTATCCCAAAAGAACGGTGATAGCTATATTTCATCAGAACTCTTTATATTAGCCGCTTTAGAAGATAAGGGCAGTTTAA
Source organism: Gilliamella sp. Choc6-1 (assembly GCF_001690385.1). Lineage (NCBI taxonomy): Bacteria > Pseudomonadati > Pseudomonadota > Gammaproteobacteria > Orbales > Orbaceae > Gilliamella > Gilliamella sp. Choc6-1. The sequence continues at coordinate 69,674 of NZ_LZHI01000064.1, read as the reverse complement.
GTGATCTTCTTAAAAGATCAGGTGTTAATAAAGATAAATTTAGCCAAGCAGTCAATCAAGTAAGAGGTAACGATAACGTGAACGATCCTAATGCAGAAGATCAACGCGGTGCACTTAAAAAATACACCATTGATTTAACTCAGCGTGCAGAGCAAGGTAAGTTAGATCCAGTTATTGGTCGTGATGAAGAAATTCGCCGTACCATTCAAGTATTACAACGTCGTACCAAAAACAACCCAGTACTTATTGGTGAACCAGGTGTAGGTAAAACTGCCATCGTTGAAGGACTAGCACAACGTATTGTCAACCGCGAAGTGCCAGAGGGATTACGTAATAAACGTGTATTATCATTAGATATGGGCGCATTAATTGCGGGCGCAAAATACCGTGGTGAATTTGAAGAACGCTTAAAAGCGGTGCTTAAAGACTTAGCTAAAGAAGAAGGTCGCATTATCTTATTTATTGACGAAATTCACACCATGGTCGGCGCAGGTAAAAGCGACGGAGCAATGGACGCTGGTAATATGTTAAAACCCGCATTAGCTCGTGGTGAATTACACTGCGTGGGAGCAACCACACTTGACGAATATCGTCAATATATTGAAAAAGATCCGGCATTAGAGCGTCGTTTCCAAAAAGTCTATGTTGCCGAACCAACAGTTGAAGATACTATTGCTATTTTGCGTGGTTTAAAAGAACGTTATGAACTACATCACCATGTGCAAATAACCGATCCGGCAATCGTAGCTGCAGCTACATTATCGCATCGTTATATTTCTGATCGCATGTTACCTGACAAAGCGATTGATTTAATTGACGAAGCCGCATCAAGTATTCGTATGCAAATGGATTCAAAACCAGAATCTTTAGATCGACTTGAAAGGCGCATAATTCAACTTAAACTTGAACAACAAGCGCTTAAAAAAGAATCTGATGATGCGAGTAAAAAGCGACTAGAAATGCTAAACGATGAACTTTCTGAAAAAGAAAAGGAATATGCTTCACTTGAAGAAGAGTGGAAGTCAGAAAAGGCAGCTGTTTCGGGTACTCAAAACATAAAAGCAGAACTAGAAAAGGCACGTACTGAAATAGAGCAAGCTCGTCGAGCTGGCGATTTGAACAAAATGTCAGAATTACAATATGGCAAAATTCCAGAGCTTGAAAAGAAACTTGCTTCAGCAACGCAATTAGAAGGCAAAACCATGAAGTTATTGCGTAACAAAGTGACCGATAACGAAATTGCAGAAGTATTATCTAAAGCGACAGGTATTCCAGTTTCTAGAATGCTTGAAAGCGAAAAAGATAAACTATTGCACATGGAAGATGCCTTACATAAACGTGTAATTGGTCAAAATGAAGCAGTATTAGCGGTTGCAAATGCGATTCGACGTAGCCGAGCAGGGCTTTCAGATCCAAATAAACCGATTGGATCATTCCTATTCTTAGGACCAACCGGTGTCGGTAAAACCGAGCTTTGCAAATCACTGGCTAACTTTATGTTTGACAGCGAAGATGCTATGGTGCGTATAGACATGTCCGAGTTTATGGAAAAACACTCCGTTGCTCGATTAATCGGTGCGCCTCCAGGTTATGTTGGGTATGAAGAAGGGGGTTATTTAACCGAAGCAGTTAGACGACGACCATACTCAGTAATTTTACTTGATGAAGTTGAAAAAGCACACCCAGATGTCTTTAATATCTTACTGCAAGTATTGGATGATGGGCGCTTAACAGATGGTCAAGGTCGCACAGTTGATTTTCGTAACACTGTCATAATTATGACATCAAACTTAGGTTCTGACCTAATTCAAGGTCAAGTTGAACTAAGTTATGATGAAATGAAATCTCTAGTGATGACAGTTGTAACCAAACACTTTAGACCAGAATTTATCAATCGTATTGACGAAACAGTGGTATTCCATCCATTAGGTAAAGAAAACATCAAAGCGATTGCAAAAATTCAGTTAGCATACGTTGAAAAACGTTTAGAAGAACGTGGTTATCAATTGGATATTTCGGATGCGGCACTTGAACAATTAGCTAAAGTTGGCTTTGACCCAATTTATGGCGCAAGACCGTTAAAACGAGCTATCCAACAAGAGATCGAAAATCCATTGGCGCAACAAATATTGTCAGGAAAATTAGTCCCGGGTAAAGCCATTCATCTGGATTTAGTTGGCGACAATATCGAAGCGAAACAGTAATTAGATATCACAAATTACAACCGACCTTGTGGTCGGTTTTTTTATATTAGTAAACTAAGTTTTTTAATTATCGAATCATATTTTAAAAAACAGTAATCTAATTAATATGGATTTATATATGCATTAAACTATCTCTTGATAAGTTTAATCAATTATATTTTAGATTATTATTTGTACAATATATTGATTATAAATATTTTGTGTATTAAGAACTCACATGAGCTGTTATTTTTTATTTGTGATTATCAAAAACAAAACTTACAATACCTTGTGGTTATATAAGTTAGGTTAAGTAAAATGTCTATTGCTGTAGTTGAAGTTAATCGCCAAGCAATCCTTCATAATATTGAATACTTTAGGAAAATAGCTCCTGGTACTGAGCTTATCGCTATTATAAAAGCTAATGCTTATTCCCATGGAATCCAAAGTGTTGCTCAATTATTGCACGATAAAGTCGATGGTTTTGGAGTTGCGAGAATTGCTGAGGCGCAAATTTTACGTAAAATGAAAATTACTACGCCCATTATTACGTTAGAAGGTTTTTTTCCTCATGATAATGTTTGGGATATAATTGATTTCAATGTTCAGCCTACCATTCATAGCGAATGGCAGATAGATATTTTAAATAAATTGGCTGTTCAAAATCAAATTACTGTTTGGTTTAAGTTAGATATAGGAATGCACCGTTTAGGTTTTAATCTTGAACAAGCAAAAAAAGCGTTTTATCGCCTAGCTAGTTGTCCGGCAGTCCGTAAACCAATTAACATTCTCAGCCATTTCAGCTCTGCAGACGAGCTTACTTCAGATAAAACATTGCAACAGATTAAATTGTTTGATGAATTTATTACTTCCATTGAAAATAGGTCACTAATTGGTAAATCTTCTATTGCTGCATCGGGCGGGATCATAGCTTGGCCAATGTCACATCGAGATGCTATTCGTCCTGGTATTGCATTATATGGTGTTTCACCGTTTGATAAACCGATTTACGAATTAAAACCAGCTATGACGTTTAAATCTGAACTAATTGCTGTGCGTGAACACAAAAAGGGTGAATCGGTCGGTTATGGACAGATTTGGACAAGCAAACAAGATACAAAATTAGGTGTGGTTGCAATGGGGTATGGTGATGGCTATCCTCGAAATATTCCAGCTAATACACCTGTTTTAATTAATGAACGTCGTGTGCCTATTGTAGGTCGAGTTTCAATGGATATGATCGTGGTTGATTTAGGGGCTGATTGCCTAGCTATGCCGGGTGATGAAGTGATCTTTTGGGGAAAGGGATTAATGGTTGAAGAGATTGCTAAACACACAGGTATTAGTGCCTATGAGTTAATAACGCGTTTAACAGCTCGAGCAAAGATTTGTTATATAGATAAATGAGTTATGATTAAAAAGATATTTTTATACACTTTGATAACATTTACTTTTATTATTAGCAGTTTTATTGGCATAGCTTATTATTATTTATACCAATTTTCTAAAAAGCAAATTCATGTAACTGATAGTAATAAAATGTTTATTCTAAAAAAGGGAATATCATTACATCAATTAGTTGATCAGATTAAAGAAGCTAATTTAATGGATAATGCTTATTTACTTCCTTATTTATATAAATTGCACCCTGAATTAAGTTCAATTAAAGCAGGAACTTATCAATTGCAACCGCATATGACGAATGAAGAATTTCTAAAATTATTAGTTTCCGGCAAGGAAAGTTATTTTCCTATTCAATTTGTGGAAGGAAAACGTGCTCAAGATTGGTTAAATTTATTAAAAAATGCTCCCTATGTAAGACAAACATTATCCGAAAAATCGAATGAGGAAATTGCTAAATTATTAGGTATAGAAGGTTCGATTGAAGGTTGGTTATCTCCTAATACTTACCTTTATACTGCTGATTCCTCTGATATTAGTATTTTAAAACGTGCTCACGGTGCTATGAAAAGTAATCTTAAACAAGTTTGGGAAAATCGTGATTCTGAGCTTCCTTATAAAACTCCATATGAGCTGCTTATCATTGCTTCAATTATTGAAAAAGAAACGAGTTTAAGTACGGAACGGGCTAATATTGCTTCAGTATTTGTTAATCGTTTGAAAAAAAAAATGAAGTTACAAACTGATCCAACAATTATTTATGGGTTAGGAAATAATTATACAGGTAAAATTAGGCGTATCGATTTAACCGATATTAAAAATCCTTATAATACTTATATCATTGAAGGATTGCCACCTACTCCTATCGCCATGCCGAGCCTGGCATCCTTAGAAGCAGCAGCTCATCCTGCTAAAACAAACTATTTATTTTTTGTTGCTAATGGTACAGGAGGACATACATTTACCAGTGATTATAATAGTCATAAGCGGGCTGTAACTTACTATCGTAAGTTAATTAAATATTAAAATTAAATATTTTCAAATGGCTAACAGAACTATTGTTATTTGTTTAGAGTATAAAAAATTAATCTTCTAAAGAAAAAGCATCAAGTTGCTTAATAAGCTTTAATAGCTCGTTGACATTTTCACCTTCTTTTAGTGCTTCTTCAAAATAAGGGTGCAAGGCAAATTTAGGTAATTTTATACCCGAATCAATTAAAATTTGCACTCTTGGTATAAATACCCATTGTAACCATTCATGAGCTTGCATTGTGTCAATCGCAAATGGTTCTTGACTTAAAAATGCATCAGCATGTGGCGGGCTTATTTGCCATAATTTTATATTCTGTAACTCTTGTTTGATCTGTTCAATTTGGTTTGTTATTGCTTGAGCTAACTTTTTTTGTGCCAACAAATTATTATAATATTGCCAATCAAAACATGGTCCTGGATCCGTTTTTCTATCTGGCGCAATGTCACTATGCCCAGTAATATTTTTAATGGGATAAGTATGTTCAAGTAATAAAGTTACTTTAGCTAACTGAGCGTACTGAATTTCGGTAAAATTTTCGCTATCACAACCTTCTATTTCAATACCAATCGAAAAATCGTTACAATTTTCTTGCTGTTCAAACTGTGATTTTCCTGCATGCCATGCCCGTTTATCAAATGCTACAAACTGAATTATTTCGCCATCACGACGAATAAATAGATGGCAGGATACTTGTAATTGATATATTTCAGCAAAATAGGGATGTCCTGTTGGATCAAGCTTTCCTGTAAATAGTTGCTCAACATAAGGACCTCCATATTGATTAGGGGGCAAACTTATATTGTGAATTACTAATAATGTAATCGGTTTTTCATTGGGACGATTATTATAAAAAGGTGAAATGATCTGTTTTACGCCTTGTAACCAACCATTAACAATTTTTAAAGACATATTGACTCCAATACGATTTGATAGACCTACTTTTAAATCAATTTTTTATTGCGAAGTAAATCACACAAAATGAAAACAATTGAAATAAGTAAAATAATTCTGTGATTTATTTTACTTATTTCACATTGGTCTATTATTTCATTTTTCTTTTAAGCTATAAAGTCAATTATGTTAAATATTTATTTTACTTACTAAGATACTTTATGAATAACCAATCTGGATTTTCATTATTTGAACTTATGATCGCTATTATCGTTATTGCTATATTAACTGCTATTGGTTTACCAGCCTATCAAAGTTATGTTAAAAAAGCAGCAATGACTGATATGTTACAAACAATGGCATCATATAAAACAGCTGTTGAAATTTGTGCTATAGAGCAGGGGGAGTTGGCTAATTGCAATAATGGTAGTAATGGTGTACCAGCAACAAGAGCTACCAATTATGTTACTTCGATAACAGTTAATCAAGGTGAGATAACCTTGGTTGGAAAAAGCGTTTTATCAGCTTTAACAACTACACTGACTCCAGTATTAAATTCTGAACATGGGAATTTAGATTGGAATCGTAGTTGCGTAACTTCGCCTATAGATACAAGTTTAAAGAGAATTTGTGAAGATATTTTCAAATTTTGATTTGGTAGTATTTTGGAACTAGGAATAGTTAATGCAAGAAGAACAATTGATAGAGAGTATTGATAAACTGTTACTTGAAGCATTAAGCAAACGTGCTTCAGATATTCATTTTGAACCTTATCAAAACAGCTATCGTATACGGATGCGGATTGATGGAGTCTTGCAAGAGATGCTTTCACCGCCTCTTTTTCTTGCTAAGCAAATTGTAGCTAGGTTGAAAATTATGGCTAAGTTAGATATAGCCGAACAGCGATTACCCCAAGATGGTCAATTAGTGATTGATAATTATGCAATGCGCATTGCAACCTTACCTGTAATGAACGGTGAAAAAGTTGTTTTGCGAGTAATGGACAATCATGAGACACAACTTTCACTCTACGATTTAGGTTTAACAGAGCAAAATCTTTCTATATTTCAGCAGATTTTAGCTCAACCACAAGGGTTGGTTTTAGTTACAGGGCCTACTGGAAGTGGTAAAACAATAACGTTATATAGCGGATTGAAAATGCTAAATCAATCTTATCGTAATATATGTAGTGTTGAAGATCCTATTGAAATTCCTTTAGAAGGCATTAATCAAACAGCTGTTAATATGAAATCAGGATTAAGTTTTTCAGTTATTTTACGAGCCTTATTAAGGCAAGATCCCGATGTTATGATGATAGGCGAAATTCGTGATCGTGAAACTGCTGAAATTGCTATTCAAGCTGCACAAACAGGACATTTGGTTTTATCTACACTGCATACTAACTCAAGCATTGAAGGTGTAACACGACTAAATCAAATGGGAATTGAAAATTATCTTTTATCGTCGTGTTTAAAACTTGTTATTGCTCAACGATTAGTTCGTAAGCTTTGCCCTTATTGTAAACTAGCAGCAAGTGAGCTTATTATGTTTGGCCAAGAACCCTCACCACATTTTATTGCAACAGGATGTTCACACTGCATTGGTGGATATCTAGGGCGCATAGGTATTTACGAATTTTTATTAGTCACTCGTGAAATTCAGAATCAGATCTTAAATAAACAAGCTATTTCACCATCGAATATGATCACTCTTAAAGAAGCAGGGCAAAAGTTAGTTATAGAAGGGGTGACATCATTGGCGGAGCTACATCGTGTATTAGGAGATTTGATATGAAAAGGCTTTATTATTGGTATGATGATGATTTTTGTCAACATAAAATTATTGCTCGTTCGAGACAAGAAGCCAAACGGCAATTATTATTACAAGGTAAAATAGTAATCAGGCTAAACGCAAGTATATTTATTAGCACTAGTAGTTTTAAACATTCTGAACTGTTAATCATTACTAAACAGATGGCAACTATGCTCAAAGCAGGTTTGCCACTTATTGAAAGTTTAAAATTATTATCGCAAGATAATCCTAAACCACAATGGCAATATCTGCTTATTGAAATCGAGCAACAGGTAGCTAAAGGTGAAACACTATCAAAGGTGTTAGCTTTGCATCAATCAATTTTTCCAAAACTATATTGTGAAATTATTGCTACAGGTGAATTGACAGGTCAACTTGATAAGAGTTTCGAACAATTAGCATTACAACTTGAAAGGTCGATACAATTACAAAAGCGTATTAAAAGCGCCATGCGTTATCCTTTATTTTTATTGTCTGTATCTTTAATTGTTATGTTAGTTATGTTGTTATGTGTATTGCCAAGATTTGTTGATGTTTATGAAAGTTTTGATGCTGATCTACCAGTGTTTACGCAATTTATTATCAATATGTCTACCTATATACAATATAATTGGTTTAAAAGCATTTGTATCTTTATTTTTACTTATGTAATTTATAAATATTATTTGAAAGCAAATTATCAAATAAAAATAGATAGTTGGATAATTAAGCTTCCAATATTGGGAAAAGTTATTCAGGTTAACCATTTAACCCAAATTTTTCAAACTGTTTCAATCACACAGTTTGCAGGAATTCCTTTATTAACTGGCTTACATGCAGCAGCTAATACAATGCACAATACTTATTATCTTAATACTGTTCATCAAATAATAGTTGGAATTGAGAAAGGGTATTCTTTCAGTTCTGTTTTAAAACAACAAACGCTGTTTCCCGATTTATGTAGCCAGTTAATCCATGTGGGAGAAGAGTCAGGTACATTGGATTTAATGCTTCAAAAATTAGCGTGTTACTATCAAGAACAGAGTCAAATATTGATCGATAATTTGTCGCAAACTTTTGAACCCTTATTTATGATAATTTTAGCAGTCATTATTGGTAGCTTAATTGTTGCAATGTATTTACCGATTTTTCAACTTGGCGATGTTATTCATTAATTATGATTATGATTGTTTTTAGTTTAGGGCTATGTTTTGGAAGTTTTATTCATGTTGCTTATTATCGTTTTTCATCAGAGCAATCACTATTCGAGTATTTCAGAGCAATTTGTTTTAATCGTTCCAGGTGCCCTTCCTGCCAACATCTATTAACAGTTTGGCAATTGATACCTGTTCTTTCTTGGCTTATTTTAAAAAGGCGATGTTATTATTGCTTTTGTAAAATTACCTATCGGTGCATTATAGTAGAAATTATAGTGGCCATTATTTTTATGGCAATTTTTTTACATAGAGGTATTGATTTTAAAAGTGTTTTTCTTATGCTACTCGCTTGTTATTTCTTGCTATTGGGCATGATTGATTTTCAATATTACTTATTACCCAATTTTTTCACTCAGCCGTTAATGTGGCTAGGTGTTTTGTGTGCATTTTTTCAATTGTTCAATCATTCATTAAGTGATGCAATGATAGGTATATTGTTTGGTTACCTTTTGTTGAAAATTCCAGCAATGTTATTTTATCTTATAACCAAAAATCATGGGCTAGGGCAAGGTGATATCAAACTGTTTGCCGCATTCGGTGCTTGGGTTTCTTACCAATCTTTACCGATTTTATTGATTATTGCATCTTTATTGGGTATTGTGTATTTTCTTTTCTTACGTTACGTTCTCAATAATAAATCCCTAAAATTCATTCCTTTTGGACCTTTTTTGCTTATGTCTGGGTATTGCTTTTTCTATATTTTATAGATAGTGAATCTAGAGTGCTATTTGTGATTTGTTTTTATTCGATAGGATAGCTTTCTATTTGCATATAACTAAAATTAATAATGATAGTGAAATTGGTTATTTTAGATAAAGCTTAAATCACATTATAGTAGTGATTAGTTTACTGAACCATAACCAATTAATTAAACAAGGAATTTTAAATGACGGCTATTAATGAATTAAAAAATGAGATGATCTCTTGGAGACATTACATTCATGCTCATCCTGAAACTGCATTTAAAGAAATACATACCACCCAATTTATAATTGAAAAACTGCAATCGTTTGGTATTACTGAATTATATACGGATTTTTCTCCAACGGGTGTAGTCGGTCTTATCAAGGGCAATAGAAAAGGTCGTTTTATCGCATTGCGCGCTGATATCGATGCATTAGATATTGTTGAAGAAAATTCATTTGATTATTGCTCAACAATACATGGCAAGATGCATGCGTGTGGTCATGATGGGCATACAGCAATATTATTGGGTGTAGCTAAATACCTTAATTTGTTTCGTGATTTTTCTGGTACCGTTGCAGTTATTTTTCAACCAGCTGAAGAAAACGAAGGAGGGGCAAGAGTTATGGTTGAAAATGGTCTATTTGAACGTTTTCCTATTGAAGCTATATATGGCTTGCATAACCAACCAAATATGGCGTTAAACCATTTTTATATCAATCATGGTGCAATAATGGCATCTTTTGATGTTTTCGAAATCAAAATTACAGGTACAGGTTCACATGCTGCCGCTCCCCATTTAGGTAAGGATTCTATTTTAATAGCAACACACATTGTTAGCACTTTACAAAGTATTGTAAGCCGTAATACCGATCCGTTGAGTGCCCTAGTAGTTAGTGTTACTCAAGTTCATAGCGGTGATACCTGGAATGTGTTACCTCAAAAAGCAGTTATCCGCGGAACGGTTCGTGCCTTTAGTCCTCAATTACAAGATATGGCAGAAAGTAGAATTAAAGAAATAGCAATAGGTATTGCTACTATATTTGAAGCTAAAGCTGAAGTTAATTACCAAAGGCGTTATCCTGTAACAATTAATCATTCAAATCAAGCAGATATTGCCATTAGAGCTGCTACTCATATAGTTGGAACTAATAAAGTTGTGATAGATACTAAACCATCCATGGGAGCTGAAGACTTTGCATTTATGTTGCAAAAAATACCCGGTGTTTATGTATGGTTAGGTGCGGGTAATGGCGCTAACTTACACCATCCTACTTATAATTTTAATGATGAAATATTAATAACAGGTGCCAAATATTTTATTGAAATTGTTAAACAGGAGTTAAGTTAATAAGTATTTTAATGAGTAGAAAATTATAGAATAGAAAAATTTATGCTCATTAAAAACCGATCTAATAAGTAGTGAGAATTGATAATTAATATTTAACAATCATAGCTCAATTCTCATCTATTTTAATAATTAGTCGACAAAATAAATCTTTTATTAATTTATGTTCAGTACATTCTTATATAATTCAATATAGGATATCGTTGATAATCAATAAATTTTTATATTTTTAAATAATCAATAAAAAGATCTATCATCAATTGAATGTCAGGCGGCTGTCTGTATGTCCTTTTATTCTAAATTGTGTATTAAGATCGATGCCATTAGGCAATACTATTTGAACATAAATATCATTATCTTTGTTTAATTTGAGTGCTGCTAAAATTTGCCCACTTTCTCGCCAATGATCATTAATTTGATATTCAATCGTGTCACCTATAATTGGTAAGGCCTCACTCTTGCCCGATAATAAATAGAGCCCTCGTTTGTTGGCACCGCGAAATTCTGCTCTAGCAACCATTTCTTGCCCACAATAACAGCCTTTATCAAAGCTAATAGCATCAAAGTATTGTAAGTTAGAGGCTTGTGGTAATAAACTTTCTATATTGGCGATGTCAATAACAGCATAGCCTGCTTCTAAGTCAAGTTGTAACCATTTATTACATGGTAATAAATCATCTACTATAGGCTCTGGAGTTATCATAATAATGCGAGTTTCTGGTAATGGTAACTTGATATAAGTGATATTATTGTTTGTAATACAGTTTTTATCTTTTAATAGCGAAATAACCTTGCTAGGTATCGCATTTGAAACTAATCCAACCATATTTAAATCTTGAACAGATTCAATAGTAATTTTAGAAAAAATAGCATACTTTTTTAATTCTTCAATTTGCTTTTCAGCAACACTTTTACGAACAATGTAATATATGTCTAATCCTCGCTTAAAGATTAATAAATTACTCCACATTCTACCTTTAGCGTCACAATGAGCAGCAAATATTGCTGATTGTTCAGAAAGTTTGTTAATATCATTAGTAATTTGACCTTGTAAATATTTTTGACTGTCGTCGCCAGAAACTTTAACTAGTTGCCAATCTGCAAGAGAGATTGAATTGCAAAAATAATTGCTCATGATAGTACCTTATTGGAAATAAATGATTCTAGTACCTAGTGGCTAGATTAATTACTTTACAAAGTTTATATAAGAAATTAAAAACAGACAATAAAATCAATCAATAATATTATAGTAAAATTGGTAGGTTGCGGATTTATCAGTGATATCTTAAAAAAATAAATTATTTAATGTTAGAGAAAACTAATTGTCTTAGTTTATTGACTTTATTGATTTTGTATATGAGTTGATGCAAAATGAATCACTTAATGATAAATAAAGTTATATTGGAGGCAAAATCCATGGCAAAACTATCTGGCGCAGAAATGGTTATCCAATCTTTGATAGATCAAGGAGTAAAACAGATATTTGGTTATCCCGGTGGCAGCGTACTCGATATCTATGATGCTATTCATACTCTTGGTGGAATTGAACATATTTTAGTCCGCCATGAACAAGCTGCAGTACATATGGCCGATGGTTATGCCAGAGCAACGGGTGATGTAGGCGTGGTTTTAGTTACATCAGGCCCAGGTGCAACTAACACAATTACGGGGATTGCAACAGCTTATATGGATTCGGTACCGTTAGTAATATTATCTGGGCAAGTTGCTAGTAATTTAATTGGTAATGATGCATTTCAGGAATGTGATATGGTTGGTATTTCACGTCCAATTGTAAAACACAGTTTTTTAATCAAAGATAGCAAAGATATTCCTGAGACTATCAAAAAAGCGTTTTATATTGCCTCTACAGGTCGGCCTGGTCCTGTTGTTATTGATTTACCTAAAGACATTGTTAATCCTGCCAACAAATATAATTATCATTATCCAAAATCTATTGCTATGCGCTCTTACAACCCAACCATACATGGACATAAAGGGCAAATAAAAAAAGCGCTGACCATTTTATTAACTGCTAAAAAGCCTGTTTTGTGTATCGGTGGTGGAGTAATTGCGGCAAATGCCAGTGATGCAATTAAAACGTTTGCTGAAAAATTAAATTTGCCAGTGACTTCAACATTAATGGGGATTAGTGCCTTTCCAGGTACTAATAAACATTATCTTGGTATGGTTGGTATGCATGGTGTTTATGAAGCCAATATGGCTATGCATAATGCTGATGTTATTTTAGCTATAGGGGCAAGATTTGATGATAGAACAACAAATAATGTTGAAAAATATTGCCCAAAAGCTAATATTATTCATATTGATATCGACCCAACGTCAATATCAAAAACGATTATGGCAAGTATCCCTGTTGTGGGTGATGCTAAAATGGTGGTTGAAACAATGTTATTTCAAATTGATGAGCTAAATGTAGAGCGTGATTTAGATGCATTAGTTGATTGGTGGAAGCAAATAGAACATTGGCGATCTCGTCATTGTCTTGTATATAATCACGAAGGTGATCGAATTAAGCCGCAAGAAGCAATTGAAATTTTATATAAATTGACAAAAGGTGATGCTTTTATCACTACCGATGTTGGTCAGCATCAGATGTTTACTGCACTTTACTATCCTTTTGATAAACCCCGTCAATTTATTACTTCCGGAGGGCTTGGTACCATGGGTTTTGGTTTACCGGCGGCTCTTGGTGTTAAATTAGCTTTTCCTAAAAAGTGTGTAGTATGTGTGACTGGTGACGGTAGTATTCAAATGAATATTCAAGAGCTTTCAACTGCATTGCAATATGATTTGCCTGTTATTGTTTTAAATCTTAATAATCGATTTTTAGGAATGGTAAAACAGTGGCAAGATATGATTTATGCTGGTCGTCACTCCTGTTCCTATATGGAATCATTGCCTGATTTTGCTAAAATTGCAGAAGCTTATGGTCATGTAGGTATGGTTATTGCTAAGCGTGAGGAGCTCGAATTAAAACTTAAACACGCATTGGCAATTAAAGATCGATTGGTTTTTGTTGATGTTATGACCGATGCTACCGAACATGTTTACCCTATGCAAGTTCGAGGTGGAGCAATGAATGAAATGTGGCTTAGTAAAACGGAGAGAACTTAATGCGATATATTTTATCAATTCTTACAGAAAATGAACCAGGTGCATTATCTAGAATTATTGGTTTGTTCTCGCAACGTGGTTTTAATATTGAAACAATTACAACAGCACAGACAGAAGATCCTACCATGCACCGCATGACAATACAAACTAGTGGTGATGAACACGTCCTTGAGCAGATCCAAAAGCAGCTACATAAACTAGTTAATGTTTACCGAGTGCATGATTTAACCGAAGGACCACATGTTGAGCGTGAAATAATGCTTGTTAAAGTTGCAGCGAAAGGGGCTGATGCTCGTGATGAAGTTAAACGTTGCGCTGATATTTTTAGAGGATCAATTGTGGATGTAACGGCAACACATTACATCGTACAATTATCGGGGACTAGCGAAAAACTAGACTCATTTTTAGCCTCAATTCGTGAAACGTGCAATATAGTTGAAATTGTTCGTTCTGGTATTATCGGTTTATCGCGCAGTTAGAAAACAGTAAATCCTTAATTTTCGTGGTTAAGAAATTAAGATTCAATTTTTTCAGTTAGTTATTATACAATAGGGTTTATAAGGAATAAGTTACAATGCAGATGTTGGTGGTCGTCTTAATTCAATTTATTGTTTCATTTATTTTTTATCCAATAAAAAAATATAGAAGCACTAAGTATAAAAAAAGCTAATGGCAAGTAGTTCGGTTAACAACTTCAAACCTATTAGAATAGTGACTAAAGACGAAATAAATAGTGTAGAAACATATTTAACGATGACTAGTCAGAAATCTTCAGGGGTAAAAAAGTTATCATTAGTTTCTAAAGATGTGATGTTAATATCCGGTAATTGTTTAAAACAAAATGAATTTTCACATCCCGAAGACACTTTTTCCTATAAAATCGATAATATTGATGTTACATTTCCTTTTAAAATGGACCGTTACCTTAGTGATTTTAACGAAGTTGAAATTGTGCTTACCCAAAATTACGCTATCGCCGTTAAGTTAAATGGTCATAAAATAGATTCAGCATTTAAAGCTATCTATTTGGCAGAACAAAAATATGATAAACAAAGTTCAATGTATTGGTTGAGCAGCACTTCAAAATATCCAGAAGGTGAAAACTTAGATGAAAATATTAAACACACTGTAAGTCCAAATCCTAAACTGAGTAAAAAATTTGGTTACGAAATTTTATCAGTTCGAAAAGAAACACTTCAAGAATCAGCTTGCCGTAATAAATCAAATAAAGGGATAGTCACGGTATTTTTTGGTATTTTTGCAATCAGCTATTTTAATGGTTTTTGGCAAACAAAAGAATTGCACGATCTGTTTTGGTTTGGGGTGAATTTTCTGGCTGCTATTTATTTTTATTACCGTAAACCAAAATCTAAAACAAAAGTGCAATTTATTAATCAAATAAGAGGAAAAATAAATCATAAAATTGCCAAATCACAAAAGATTATAGTTGGCCGTAATTTAGAGTTAAGCTATCCTAAAAATTGGCAATCATTTATTCCTGAAAGTAGTGTTTTTAATATTGAAATGGATGTTGATATAAACAATAAAAAAATTGTTCGCTATGGTTATGCTATGTCGGTTGGTAAAGAGGTTGAACAGTTTGGTCCACCAAGATTTTGGGGGCGTAATTTATGGCTTTTTTTGATAGGAACGTTCTTTATTTATGTTGTCTATACTCAAGCACATGTGAGTGATAATATCTCATTTGCTTATCATCAATTTAATCATGATTCACAACGTTGGTTTTTTGATGATGCATCAAAATTGTTAGATAGCAATATCAAGCCTGGTGATTTATTGTATTTAAACTTGAACGGGGAGTCATGGTCATGTGATAGGCCTGTTAAAGATGATGCTGATATATGCAAAAAAGCATTAATTCACAGTCTAACAACAGGTACATCTTTTCATTTAGTAATATCTAATGGATATTTTCATCAAACCGATGGCAAAGATGAAGCAAATTTACAATTGAGTAAGGCTGTAGATCCAAAAGCTGACAAAAAGTTTTATGCAGATCTTGGTCTGCTCAAAATTTCGGGATTCGTTTCAAAGGTTGATTATGACAGTAATCACACCATTGCAGCATTAACCATAAATACGCAAAGTTTATATCAAACGAATATAAGCGAAAATCTATTGCCAATGTGTTTAAGCCTACTGTTATTTGGGGTTTTAACTTCCACAACCATTTTTAACGGTTTCATGTTGTTGTTGAAACTAATTCAGAATCGACTTCGTAACAATAAAATTAAAAATTTATACGCTAATCGTATAATTTAGAATGATTTTCACGATTATTGATAATATTTAATCGTGAAAGTTGATTAGCTAAACTCGTTATAAGTTTGGCTAATATGCTTGTTGAAAACATTGGTTAAAAATAATTATTTAATTGTGAGCAAGGATGGATTCTGTTATACTATTTTCCCGTCTAATTCATCGTATATTGCATTGGTTTTTATCATTTAGTTTTAGTGCAATATTATTCTATTAAATAAATAATGGTCTGGTATTAATGGTCACGAATTATATCTTTGTTACAGGCGGTGTCGTTTCTTCTTTGGGTAAAGGCATTGCCGCAGCATCACTTGCTGCAATTTTAGAAGCCCGCAATTTAACAGTCACCATGCTTAAACTTGATCCTTATATTAATGTTGATCCAGGTACAATGAGCCCGACTCAACATGGTGAGGTTTTCGTGACAGAAGACGGTGCCGAAACCGATCTTGATTTGGGGCATTATGAGCGTTTTATTCGCACTAAAATGACGCGAAAAAACAACTTTACTACTGGTCGCATCTATTCTGATGTGTTACGTAAAGAGCGCCGTGGAGATTATTTAGGGGCAACAGTGCAGGTTATTCCTCATATCACAAATGCAATTAAGTCGCGTGTGATTGATGGTGCTAAAGGTTTTGATGTTGCGATTGTTGAAATCGGCGGCACGGTGGGCGATATTGAGTCACTGCCATTTTTAGAAGCAATTCGCCAATTAGCCGTTGATGTGGGGCGTGAACATACGTTGTTTATGCATTTAACATTGGTTCCTTATTTAGGATCTGCTGGCGAAGTTAAAACCAAGCCGACGCAGCATTCAGTAAAAGAATTATTATCAATTGGTATTCAACCCGATGTGTTAATTTGCCGTTCTGATCGCATCATCCCTGCTAATGAGCGAGCCAAAATCGCCCTATTTTGTAATGTGCCTGAGCGTGCGGTTATTTCGCTTAAAGATGTTGATTCAATTTATAAGATTCCTGCATTATTAAAATCACAAAATTTAGATTCCTTTGTTTGTAAACGTTTCAATCTTGATTGTAAAGAAGCTGACCTTTCTGAGTGGGAGCAAGTTATTTATGAAGAAGCAAATCCAGTTGGCGAAGTGACCATTGGTATGGTGGGTAAATATATTGCCTTACCAGATGCCTATAAATCAGTTAATGAAGCGTTAAAACATGGTGGATTAAAAAATCGTTTAACGGTGCATATCCGTTATATTGATTCAGAAGATCTTGAATCACGTGGTACCGATTTACTACAAGGTTTAGATGCTATTTTAATTCCAGGTGGATTTGGTTATCGTGGTGTTGAAGGCAAAATTATGGCAGCTCGCTATGCACGGGAAAACAAAATTCCATATTTAGGTATTTGCCTTGGTTTACAAGTAGCTATGATCGAATACGCACGTAATGTTGCTGGTATTAAAGATGCCAATTCAACTGAATTCGTTAAAGATTGTGCTAATCCTATTATCGCTTTAATCACTGAATGGAGTGATGAATCAGGTAATGTGGTTCAACGTAATGAGAATAGTGATTTAGGTGGAACTATGCGCTTAGGCTCACAAATTTGTCATCTAGAACCAAACTCATTAGTATATGGTATGTATAAAAACGAATCTATTGCTGAACGCCACCGTCATCGCTATGAAGTAAATAATAATTTATTACCAGAAGTTGTTAAAGCTGGTTTGAAAGTAACAGGGCTTTCAACAGATAGAAAACTTGTTGAAATTATTGAAATTCGAGAACACCCTTGGTTTGTTGCTTGTCAGTTCCACCCGGAATTTACCTCGACACCACGAGATGGACACCCATTATTCAGTAGTTTTATAAAAGCTGCCAAAGTTTATCAAGAGCAGCAACAAAAATAGTTTTGAATTAACATTAGTAAAATATCTGTCATATAGAGGAAAATAACATGGCAAAAATCGTTAAAGTACATGGTCGTGAAGTGATCGACTCTCGTGGTAATCCAACAGTTGAAGCTGAAGTTCATTTAGAAGGTGGTTTTGTTGGTCTTGCAATTGTACCATCTGGTGCATCAACAGGTTCACGTGAGGCGTTAGAACTTCGCGATGGTGACAAATCTCGCTTTTTAGGTAAAGGTGTTCTAAAAGCTGTTGAAAATGTTAATGGTCCAATTGCAAAAGCTGTAGTAGGTAAAGATGCATTGAATCAAGCTACTATCGATCAAATTATGCTTGACTTAGACGGAACTGATTTTAAATCTAATTTAGGTGCTAACTCAATTCTTGCTGTATCTTTAGCAACGGCTAAGGCCGCAGCGGCTGCTAAAGGAGTTCCACTTTATCAACATATTGCTGACCTTAACGGCACTCCAGGTCAATACTCAATGCCATTACCAATGATGAATATCATCAATGGTGGTGAGCATGCTGATAACAACATCGACTTACAAGAATTTATGATTCAACCTGTTGGTGCTAAAACAGTACGTGAGGCAATCCGTATGGGTTCAGAAGTATTTCACAATTTAGCAAAAGTTTTACATGCTAAGGGCATGAATACTGCAGTAGGTGATGAAGGGGGATTTGCGCCTAACTTAGGGTCAAATGCGGAAGCATTAGCATGCATTAAAGAAGCAGTAGAAAAAGCAGGTTATGTTTTAGGTAAAGACATCACTTTAGCAATGGACTGTGCTGCATCTGAATTCTATAACAAAGAAACGGGCAAATATGTATTGAAAGGTGAAGGCAACAAAGAATTCACTGCTCAAGAATTTACTCATTACTTGGAAGGTTTAACTAGTGAATATCCAATCGTATCAATCGAGGACGGTTTAGATGAAAGTGATTGGGAAGGTTGGGCTTATCAAACTAAAGCATTAGGTCACAAAATCCAATTAGTAGGTGACGATCTATTTGTAACTAATACTAAAATCTTCAAACAAGGTATTGAAAAAGGTATTGCCAACTCTATCTTAGTTAAAGTAAATCAAATCGGTACATTAACTGAGTCTATCGCTGCGGTTAAAATGGCGAAAGATGCAGGTTATACAGCGGTTATTTCTCATCGTAGTGGTGAAACCGAAGATTCTACAATCGCTGATTTAGCGGTAGGTTTAGCTGCGGGGCAAATTAAAACTGGTTCAATGAGCCGTTCTGATCGTGTAGCTAAATACAATCAATTAATTCGTATTGAAGAAGCTTTAGGTTCAAAAGCACCATTTAACGGGCTAAAAGAAGTTAAAGGTCAATAATTATTTTGCAGTTTGATCTATCGTTTAATAAAAACGGTGACTTGTTCGCCGTTTTTTATTTTCATCAACTTTTTTAACAATATATAGAAATAGTTGCGCTGATTTATATTGTGTTATACTCTTTGCACCTTGTATTCATGACTTATTTTTAATATATAATTGGTATTTCTTAATTTAGTCATCGCATTAATGTTTTCAATTAACTAGCTCAATTTAAATTTTTTCCTTATGAATAATATTACGAATATGTCTAAGCCAAAAAGTAAATGGCAATTATTTAACTGGCTTTGTACAGGTAAACTACCGTTAAATGAACTGTGGCTTAAAGCGACCTATCGTTATAAGTTTTTTTTAAGAACCTTATTTTTAAAAACAATTACACTTAAATGGCTCGATAAATTAAGGAAGTATCCTTTACTTGGGTATTACTTTTCATGCCAGACTAATTTGCCATGTAAGTTACAACGTCCATATTTGTCATCTTGTCTAACGCAAAAAGAACGTTTTGCTGCATTATCTTACCATTACGATTTTTTATCGCAGCACCCAGATAGTATGACAAAAGCATTTTATAATCCAGATTCACCTTATGTGCTAGCTAATTTAATAGTAAAGAATGATGTTAATATACAAATAGCCATTCAAGCGCGAAATAAATTTGCACGAGAAGGTGAAATAAGTCTTTATTTTTTTGATAATGAAGGTGTTGATTTGGCAACATTAACCTTTTGTATCATTGAATATCAACAAAAAACGACTCTGTTTATTGCAGGCTTACAAGGTAGTGGATATGCCGATGCAAGATCGCGTGTACAAAAAGCAACTAAAAACTGTTATGGATTATTTCCTAAGCGAGTGTTGATTGAAGCTGTATCAGTTATTGTTCATTATTTCCATTTAGAGCAAATTGTAGCCGTTGGAAATCAAACTCATATTTACAATAACTGGCGTTATAACAGTCGTCAGGAACAAATCTTATCTGATTATGATAGTTTTTGGTTAAGCATTGATGGTAAAAAAAATACCAAAGGTTTATTTATTTTACCAAACAAAATAGAACGAAAATCGATAGAAGAAATTGCTAGTAAAAAGCGTTCTGAGTATCGTAATCGTTATGCTTTGCTAGATCAAATGGCAAATGATATAGAAACACAATTAGCCTCTTTAACATAATTTAATATAAAGAGTATAGTAGTATTAAAAAGGAAAAGATAAATTGTAAGTTAGGAGATAAAGTATGTATTTTGGTATCCTTATTGCTCTGATTCCAATGTGTATAGGTTATTTGTTTAAATTCAAAAGCCAGAAATGGATAGATACGATTAACCAAACATTAAGTTGGATGATTTATTTAATGTTATTTATTATGGGCGCTGAACTTGCCCATATGGATAATCTAACTACTAATTTGCAAATTATTTTATGTTATGCCTGTGTTATTTTTGTTTGCTCGTTTGGCGGTAATTTTATTTTTTTAATTATCTTTGACTATTTTTTTACTTCCAAGACCAATAGCTTAACTCAAACTTATACATCACCTTTTAAGATGATTTTTGAATCATTACGTGTTTTTATTGCATTAATTATCGGATTTATTTGTGGATTATTGCCATTATTTATTTGGCAATATGCTGAAAATATAACTCAGGTTATACTGGTTTTTTTATTATTTTTAGTCGGAATTCAATTACGCAGTAATAATATTTCAATTAAGCATATTTTAATTAATAAAATAGGGGTGATGGCGACTATCTTGGTCGTTATGAGTGTTTTTTTAGGAGGAATAATTGCATCATTTATTTTAAACTTGCCTGTTCGCGTTGGTCTTGCAATGTCATCGGGATTTGGTTGGTATTCGTTATCGGGTATTTTAATGACAGAAGCGCATGGTGCTATTATTGGGAGTGCCACATTTTTAAATGATATTCTACGTGAAGTATCTGCAATATTATTAATTCCTATATTGATTAAACGTTATAAATTGACTGCACTTGGTTTGTGTGGGGCTACTTCAATGGATTTTACTTTGCCAATGTTACAAAAAGGAGCTGGTGTTATTATTGTTCCTTCAGCAATGGTTCAGGGTTTTTTGCTAACTTTGTTAATGCCAATTTTTATGGGACTGTTTAACTATGGATAACAAAATATAATTAAAAGTAATTTATTAATAAATCGATAACTATTCCTTTATATTACAATAACATTCTGTTTTCGATTTTTAAAACAGAATCTATAATATCTTAAGCTCTAGTTTATCATTATATAAGCGCTATAAAATTGCTCTTATAATAAAATTTTTAATCACATGAACTTACCGTCATATAACCAGCCTAAAATAGCTTATATTCAAAATTGGCATAGTTATTGCTATATGATACACTGCAGTAATCTAAATAGTTTGAGTGAATTATGATTACTAGAACGATTGATTATTGTGCTATTGGTCAGCGTCTACGTGCGTACCGAATCGCAGCCTCTTTGAAGGCTGAAGATGTCGCAGAAAGTCTTAAAATTTCAAGAGCAGCAGTATATCGGTTAGAAAAAGGTGAGATCGTTAAAATTGACACTCTAGAGCGCTTAGCTTTCTTACTCGACACGTCTTTTGCTAGTTTACTTGGTATTGACACTGAGTACTATTCGAGTGGTGAAGGCTTTTTTGAACGCATGCGCCAACTAGAACAGCAATCAACTCATATTTATTCTCACTTTGATCCTTTTTCATTTTTATTAACCTCTTCTGATTATTTGCCTCATTTAGCAATGATGTTAAATGAGGCAAATAAATCCATAGATCCTCAAAAATATGCAACTACCTTGTCTATTTTAAAAGATCGTAAAGCTCAGTTCCATCAATCAGTCCCAAAAGTTATTAATTTAATCAGTTTACGTAATGTAGAACGTTTTTTACATATTGGTTTGGTAGGTAATTTAGCTATTTCGCCAGGTAAAAAATCGGAAAGAATGTTACTAGCACGTAAAGAAGTTTATCACTTAATTCAGTTAATTGAACAGCAATCCCTTTCGCCAACGATTGCTATTACACAAGAAGCAATTCCGTCAATTACTTTTCAGATTTTTTATCAAGATGAGAATCCTATTTCATTAGCAATTAGCCCGTTTCGATTAGGTGAGTTACCTAATGTTACTACTGGTATTGCTTCGATTACCTCATCTTACGATGCAATTAAACGGTATCGTCATTTATTTGATAAGCTATGTGAAAATAGTGCTAAAAATAAGCAAGCAATTGATTTATTGAAAGCGACGTTAGAAAAATTTTAAAGAAGATTAAAGAGAGCCCTTATGTTATCCTTAACATTACAACCGATAAAAAGATTTAATGGTACAATCAATTTACCTGGTTCAAAAAGTATTTCTAATCGTGTGTTATTACTATCAGCATTGAGTAAAGGTAATACACGGTTAACGAATTTACTTGATAGTGATGATGTGCGTTATATGCTTGATGCTCTTGCGACGTTAGGTGTGAAGTATCAGCTATCACACGATCGTACGATTTGTGATGTGCAAGGTGTAGGCGGTATTTTGCAATCCGACCATGCATTAGAACTTTTTTTGGGTAATGCAGGCACAGCAATGCGTCCTTTAACTGCTACGTTATGTCTTGGAAATAATAATATTGTGTTAACGGGCGAACCTCGCATGAAAGAACGCCCAATTGGTCATTTGGTCGATGCTTTGCGTCAAGGTGGAGCTAAAATTGATTATCTTGAAAATGAAGGTTATCCACCACTACATATTCAAGGCGGCTTTACAGGTGGTGATATCAAAGTTGACGGTTCGGTCTCTAGCCAATTTTTAACAGCGTTGTTAATGGCTTCGCCATTAGCAAAACAAGACACTGAAATTACTATTATTGGTGATCTTGTTTCTAAACCTTATATTGATATTACAGTCAAAATGATGGCAATGTTTGGCGTTACTGTAGTTAACAATAACTATCAATCATTTGTTATCAAAGCAAACCAAGATTATCAATCGCCAGGCGATTATTTGGTTGAGGGTGATGCTTCTTCTGCTTCTTATTTTTTAGCGGCTGCAGCAATTAAAGGTGGCACTGTTCGTGTTACAGGAATTGGTAAAAAAAGTTTGCAAGGCGATACGCAATTTGCTCATGTGCTTGAAAAAATGGGCGCTAAAATCACTTGGGCTGATGATTATATTGAATGTTCACATGGTGAATTAAATGGTATTGATATGGATATGAACCATATTCCCGATGCGGCAATGACAATTGCTACAACGGCATTGTTTGCTAAAGGTCCTACTACGATTCGTAATATTTATAATTGGCGAGTGAAAGAAACTGATCGCTTATATGCAATGGCGACAGAATTAAGAAAGGTTGGTGCAACTGTTGATGAAGGTCACGATTATATTACTATTATTCCACCAGTTAAATTAAATCATGCTAAAATCGAAACCTATAATGATCATCGTATTGCTATGTGTTTTTCGTTAGTTGCATTATCTGATACACCAGTGACGATATTAGATCCTAAATGCACAATGAAAACTTTTCCTGATTATTTTGAACAATTTAAACGATTAAGCGAACAATAAAATGAATAAAATAGTTCCCGTTGTTGCTGTTGATGGACCAAGTGGTGTTGGTAAAGGTACATTATGTCAAGCATTAGCGAATCATTTAAAATGGCACCTTTTAGATTCAGGAGCTATTTATCGCGTACTAGCATTATCTGCTCTTGAAAAAAATATTGCCCTGGATGATGAAAACCAGTTAGCTAATTTAGCATTAAATTTACCTTTGACTTTTGACAGTAATGATATTGAAGTTAAGGTTCTGCTAAGTGGTGTTGATGTAACTAAACATATTCGCAACGAAGCAACAGGTGGCGCAGCTTCAAAGGTAGCTGCACTCAATAAAGTTAGAGTTGCCTTATTACAACGTCAACGTGACTTTAGGCAAGCACCTGGGCTTATTGCCGATGGTCGAGACATGGGTAGCGTGGTATTTAGCGATGCACCTGTTAAAATTTTTCTTGATGCAAGTGCACAATCACGTGCTGAAAGACGAATGAAACAGTTGCAACATAAGCAAAAACATGTTAAATTCGCCGGAATTTTGCAGGAGATAACTGAGCGTGATGAACGAGATCGTAATCGGGCTGTTGCGCCACTTAAACCTGCAGTTGATGCGCTAATAATTGATACTACATCGCTTTCTATTCAAGATGTTTTTGAACAATCTATTACGTATATAAACAAAAAATTGTGTTGTAAGTCAGTTTACAGCGTGAGTAAACCAAGCTCCATCACAAGGATGAGTGGAGTATCATCAATAACCCCATAAGACATGATGTAATGTGGACGTTAAATTAATTTTAAGTATATAAATATGACTGAATCTTTTGCTCAACTCTTTGAAGAGTCTTTAAATCAACTAGACACTCGTTCTGGTAATATGATCCGTGGTACTGTCGTTGCAATCGACAAAGATGTTGTTCTAGTTGATGCTGGTTTAAAATCTGAATCCGCAATTCCAGTAGAGCAGTTTAAAAATGCCCAAGGTGAATTAGAAGTTCAAGTTGGCGATATTGTTGATGTTGTGCTTGACTCAATTGAAGATGGCTTTGGTGAAACAATTTTATCTCGTGAAAAAGCAAAACGTCATGAAGCATGGATAATACTAGAAAAAGCAGTTGAAGATGCTGCAACAGTTTTAGGTGTTATTAATGGTAAAGTTAAAGGTGGCTTTACGGTTGATCTTAATGGCGTTCGTGCGTTCCTTCCTGGTTCACTTGTTGACGTTCGTCCATTACGCGATACTTCTCATATTGAAAATAGAGAAATCGAATTAAAAGTTATTAAATTAGATCAAAAACGCAACAACGTTGTTGTTTCACGTCGTGCAGTTATCGAATCTGAAAATAGTGCAGAAAGAGAACAACTTCTAGAAAATCTACAAGAAGGTTCTGAAGTTAAAGGTATCATCAAAAATCTTACTGATTACGGTGCATTCGTTGATCTTGGTGGAGTTGATGGTTTACTTCACATTACTGACATGGCTTGGAAACGTGTTAAACACCCAAGTGAAGTGGTTGAAGTTGGTCAAGAATTACTTGTTAAAGTACTTAAATTTGACAAAGATCGTTCACGTGTATCACTTGGCTTAAAACAATTAGGCGAAGATCCATGGGTTTCAATCGCTAAACGTTATCCAGAAGGTACTAAAGTAACTGGTAAAGTAACTAACTTAACTGACTACGGTTGTTTTGTTGAAATTGAAACAGGTGTTGAAGGTTTAGTTCACGTTTCTGAAATGGATTGGACAAACAAAAACATTCACCCATCTAAAGTAGTTAGCTTAGGTGATGAAGTTGAAGTTATTGTGCTTGAAATTGATGAAGAGCGTCGTCGTATTTCTCTTGGTCTGAAACAATGTAAACCAAATCCATGGTTACAATTTGCTGAATCACACAATAAAGGTGATAAAGTTAGTGGTAAGATCAAATCAATCACTGATTTCGGTATCTTTATTGGTTTAGATGGCGGTATTGATGGTTTAGTTCATCTTTCAGACATTTCTTGGAGTATGCCAGGTGAAGAAGCTGTTAAATCATATAAAAAAGGTGATGACATTGAAGCTATTGTTCTGCAAGTTGATGCTGATCGTGAACGTATCTCTTTAGGTATTAAACAATTAGAAGATGATCCATTCAGTAGTTTTGCCTCAAACTTCAAAAAAGGTGCAATAGTTAAAGGTAAAGTACTTGCAGTTGATGCTAAAGGTGCAACTATTGAAATTGCTGATGGTATTGAAGGCTACTTAAAAGTTCAAGATATTGCACGCGAACGTATCGAAGATGCAACCACCGCACTTAAAGTTGGTGACGAAGTTGAAGCTAAGATTATGAATGTAGATCGTAAAACACGTGCAATTTCTTTATCTATACGTGCAAAAGATGAAGCTGAAGAAAAAGAAGCTCTTGCTACTGTAAATAACACTGCTAATCAAGAAGAAGCATCATTTACTAATGCGATGGCTGAAGCATTTAAAGCAGCATCAAAAACTGAGTAAAAATTATTTATTTAAAGAGTAAAGAGGGCTTGCCCTCTTTTTCTTTTGTAGTATAAAATAAAAGAATTATATGCCTGCAAATAAATTAGGAGTGACCATGAACAGATCAGATTTAGCAGAAAGAATCGTCAACTGGCGGGCGCACCTTCCTGTGCAATTAGTTGATGAAGTAGTAAGGGATATTATTGAACAGATCGCTTTAGCAATGGAAAATAATGATCGTGTTGAAATTCGAGGTTTCGGTAGTTTTAGTTTGAACTATCGTGCCCCACGTAAAGCAAGAAATCCTAGAACAGGTACTAAAGTTGTGGTTAAACAGAAGTATATCCCTCATTTTAAACCAGGTAAAGAGTTACGTGAAAGAGTAAATAACGGCGTAAAAGCATAGTTTTCAAATATTCTTCATTGAAAACCTTTGAGTAAAATCAAAGGTTTTTTAGTTTATTAAGATTAGTAAAATTAAGATATTTAAAGTAGTTGCTGCATTCTAATTTTCAAAATTATTAAACTTTTTCATTGATTAAAATCTTAACGTCAAGTTTATTTATGATTAATTTTTAAATATTTATAGGTAAGTTATATGTTTATATCAAATAAATATATAATATTGAGAGTTAGCTCGAAAATTTAAAAATAAAGACCTTATTATAAAGTATAACATGATAGGTTTGCTAAAGTTATTTCTATAAATTGTATTTGAAACAATGAGGCAAATTAATTCACTAGATTTACAAGCAATTATGTTATCTTTAGGTTGTTTACCATTAATGTTTTTGTCTTATTTACCTTCTGATACCCAGTGGTATTTGATTGCAGTAATACTGGTTATCATTTTATTAGTACTACCATCCAAATTTCAAAAGTGTTGGATTTGTGTTGTTATGTTTGGTTTAAGCTTTTTGTGGTCTACAGCTTATTCTAAGCAATATTTATTAAATATCGAGTCTCTTATTGATGAAACATTAGTTGTGAACGCTAAAGTTGAAAGTATCAATACCCGACAGTTTGTCACATTAGTTGAACCTTATTATGTAAAATTTTCCATTTTGAATAATACTTATCATCCTCTTTCCACAAATATGCCAATTTCAATTTATTGGGATATGTCAGAAATTCCAAAATCTGGCCAAATTTGGCAATTAAAATTGAAAACAAAAGTAGTACATAGCTATTTAAATGAGGGCTCATTTGATAGTCAACGTTTTGCAATTGTTAATCGAAATTTATTAACTGCTAAAATAATCCAAGCTAATTTATTAGATGGTAAAATCGATATTCGCCAAAGTATTGTAGATAATGTTTTACCTTATATTAATTTATTTACTTATCGCGGTATATTAATCGCGCTTGCTTTCGGTGATCGATCTCAACTTAATGATGATCATCGTAACATCATGATGAAAACAGGGGTTGCACATTTAATGGCAATATCAGGTATGCACATCTTGATTGTTTTCGGTATTAGTTATTTTTTAGTAAAAGTAAAAATGTTTTTAATACCCCAGCGTTTTATGCATTTTTATATACCAATTATGATAGGTTGGTTATGTGCGGTTTTTTATGCATGGCTTACAGGTTTAAATCCTCCTGCTTTACGTGCAATATTAGCATTAACAATTTGGATTTATCTGCGTTATAAGTATGAGCAAATAAGTAAATGGCAAAAGATTAATAGAATTATTGCATTATTGTTGCTTTTTGATCCATTAATGATTTTATCAGAAAGCTTCTGGTTATCGTGTTATGCCGTAATTAGCTTAATTTTTATTTATGAATGGATACCTTTATCTAAATGCATACAACATAAAAAACGCTGGTATATTATTAGATTATTGCATCTACAATTTAGTTTGACAATTTTGTTGTTACCTATTCAGTTTTTTTTATTTCAAGGTGTAAGTGCAGTTTCATTATTTACTAATCTAATTGCAATTCCTGTAATCTCTCTAATAACGTTTCCTGTTATTTTATTCGCATTAATAACTTGTTTTGTTAACTGTTCTAATCTTACATTCTGGCTTTGGTTGATTGCTGAAAAATCACTAGAATGGTTATTTTATTGTTTAAATTCCTTGAAGTTTTTATGGATAAATACGCCTTCAAACTTTTGTCTACTAAGTTTTGTCGGTATATTTGCAATTATAATTATACGTATTGGATTTTTGTACCGCTTTAATATCACTGTTCTAATTATATTAATGATATTAACCTCTCCGTTACTAAAAAAACAAGATTATTTATGGAGGATTGATATGTTAGATGTAGGTCATGGTTTGGCTATTGTTATTCATAATGGTAAATCAGCAGTTTTGTATGATACTGGAGCCAATTGGCAAAAAAGTTCAGCAGCAGAACGCATTATTATTCCGTTTTTACAGCAGCATGATTTAAATGTTATAGGTATTATCATAAGTCATCAACATAATGATCACATTGGCGGATTAAAAGAGCTTCAACGAATATATCCTAATTCATGGCTAATGAGTTCTTCTACACAGCTAAATAACAATTATCAATGTTTGGCTGGTAATAGCATTATCTGGAATGAAATAACATTTAAAGTGCTTTGGCCAAATAAAATGGTTGATTATGCAGAAAATGAAGATTCATGTATTGTACAAGTAACTGATGGTAAATTTTCAATATTATTAACCGGTGATTTGGAACACAATCAGGAATATCAATTAGTATCTTTATATCATAATCAACTAGAATCAACGATATTACAAATACCTCATCATGGTAGCAATACTTCATCAAGTTATGCATTTTTAAATCATGTCAAACCCAAAAGTTCATTGGCTTCCACATCACGTTATAATCCATGGAAATTGCCTTCAAAAAAGATAGCTAAACGCTATAAAGATTTACAACTAGACTACTATACTACAGCAAGAACAGGTCAGATAATTCTATTTTTTTATAAAAATAAATGGGAATTAAAAACCATGCGAGCTCACAATAGACCGAGATGGTATCATAATTGGTTTGGTTATTTGTCAGACAATTATTAAATATAAAAGACTAGATATTAGTGTAAAGTAATTTATAGTTAAAGCGTAAATTATCAATTTTAAGAAAATCTTATTGAAAAAACGTTATCAAAAAATATTATTAATTTAAAATTAAAATTGTTTTTAATAAGTGATTCTTCGTCTAATTCATTTCATATTAACAATCATTTAAATATTTTTTGATAAAAAAGTTTGATTTTTATTTAATTGATAATAGAATGTACATTTATCAAAATATACAAAAAAAAGTGATTAAATTTAATTTTTTATAAAAAATAGAAAATAGTTATATCAAAACTAAATTATAAATAATTTTCTAGTTTAGATTAAGGATGAATAAAGTGAAGTTGAATTCTGTTAAACGATCACTAAGATTAATTTTAGTGATCCTTTTTGTAATAGTTATAGCTTTTGCATATTTTTATGAAGACGTTTTAGAGGCTATTAGTCATAACGTAATAATTAATACTGCTATCGTTTCAATGCAAATTATTGGTGTGATTTATATCTCTTTTTCTACTATCTCATTAATGATAGGTGTGACTAGTTGGAATAAATTCACAAGAATGGCATCCTCGTCATCCTCAAATGATATTGAAAAACTAGATAGATTCCCTTTTCAAGGGGCTGTAAAAAGTTTAAATGGACGAATTTCTGAACTGGTTTATGAAGGACCTGAAATAAGAAACTCAATTTTAGACAAGTTAAAAGATAGTTTTTCTCATCGAGTATCTGGAGCCGATTACTTATCAGGGTTACTTGTTGGATTAGGCTTATTAGGTACGTTTATTGGTCTTATACTTACTATGGGAAGTATAAGGGAATCAATGGATGTTGTTACCTCTGGATCTTCCGATCTTTCAGCTCTATTAGGAGGAATTGCGGCTCCTTTAGGCGGTATGTCAGCTGCGTTTACGGCATCATTTCTAGGGCTGATGGGGTCATTAATAATGGGGTTATTTGCTCATTTATTAAGTTCAACTGTTGATAACATCTACTTTTCGGTGGAGGATTGGGCTAAAACGCATGCTGATGATTTTATCGGTCAAATTCCAGGAAAAAATGGTTCTGTAAGTTCAATAGTAGGAAGAGAGGCTGCAGCAGCGTTTCTATACAGAATAATGGTCTTAATGCTGCGTTGTTAGATTTATTTAATCAGTTTCTTTCTAACCAAAAAACCTTTGAAAATAATCAATTAAAACAAATTGAAGGTACAGATAAATTAGCTGATTTTCTTGATAAACTTATTCAGAAACAAGAGCAGAGTGTGGTATCACAAAATCAATCTTTTAATTCTATGCAATCAATTTTAGGTCAGATTCAAAGTGAATTAATTGGTATTAACTCAGTATTGGGTTCTATTGAAGGTCAGCAACCAATATTGCGTAGTATTCAATTTGAATTAGAGACAGCAAATAATGCATTAAATGCAATTGATGATCACGCTGTTAAAATTTCTGAAATTCAGAACCAAACAATTAATGCTATCGATAATGTTCGCAACTCAACGGAACAAAGCCGTGTTGCTTTAATAGAAGCTATTGGGGGCATGAACGCAGATCGCTTACAGATAGTTACTTCTTTCAATGAAGTTGCTAAAACATTAGTAGAGCTACAATCTGAAATTCAAGGTGTTCGCCAACAGCTATTAACTATTGAATCTATTGCTCGTACTAAAACGAGTGATTCCGAAGCGGTTGTTAAAGCTATACGTCAACAAAATGAAGCACTGATTGAATGTGTTGGTCAAATGACATCTATAAGAGCATCTATTCAGTCTTGAGATGATATTTTATCTTAAGTTAGTTAACTCTATTTTGTGGAAATAAAGTAAAACTAAGCTGTGTTTAATCGTTATTCATTATATGGATTTTTGTTGTGAAAAGTAAAATTATCGTATTAAGTGTATTATCTTCTCTTATGATTGGCTGTGTTGTTAAACATGAACAACCTGATATGAACAAAACTTATGATGCTAATGAAAGTCTGCTATTAGCAAGCAAACAACTACCAACTGCTTTATTACATGGTATTGATATTTCATCAAGCGGTTTAAGTTTACAAGAAGCCATAGAGATTGCTCAATTCTATTCCTTACGAACTGTGTCAGCCAATTCTAAATTAACAGAAGCTGATGCACGAATTCAAGAAATTGAAGCTGGCTATTACCCAAAGGTAAACGTATTAGCGAAAACTCGTGATTACTCATTTGATCGAATGAATTCTATTTCTCGCTCAAATGATGAATACGCCCAAGCTCAAGTTTCTCTTCAATATAATTTACTTGACTTTGGGCGTACTCGTTATGGTGTAGACAGTGCAACTCAGCTTCGCGAATCAGCTAAATATATTGCTGAATATGAAGAAAATAAAGTATCTTTCAATGTGATTAAAGCTTACTTTAATATTCGCCGTTATACTCAACAAAAGAGTTATGCACAAGATTATATAAAAGAAATGTCAGATCTCGTTAAAACTATTGGTGTACGTGTAAACGGCGGTCTTTCTCCTCAATCTGAAGCAATAAGAGCTCAACTAGCGTTAACTAATGCTCAAAATGCTGCTAAATCAATTGAACTTCAGTTGAAGAAATCAACCCAAGAATTAAACACTTTGTTAGGGCGTTCTGTTCCCACTAAAAGTTTAAAATTAAAGGAGGCTTTTATTAGTAGCGAAGAGCTTCAAGAAATTTTAGAAAGTGTTTTAGTTAATAACCCTGATATTAAAGCTTCTGAATCTCAATTAAACAGTGCTCGATCAGAAGTTGAAGTTGCCAAAAGTGCGAGATACCCGACAGTTGATGCGGTAGGTTCTTATACTAAACCTTTCCAACATCCAGATGATAAAGACGGTAACTTTATAGGTGGTAAAGTTTCGCTACAAGTTAGCATGCCAATTTTAGATGGTGGAATTAATACATCTAGAATTGGTCAGGCTACTGCACGTCATACTTATAGCATGGCATCTTATAATCAACTTGTTCGTGATGTTAAAGAAATATCAAATAATTTGGTAGAAGATGCACTTAATGCTGCAGATACTTTCAGAATTCAATATAAAGCTGAACAAGATGCAAGCAAAACAAGAAAATTATATATGGATGAATTTCGTTTAGGACAGCGTAATCTAAATGATTTATTAACAGTAGAAACTGACTATTTTAGTGCTAAAGTGAGTAAATTATCTGCATTATATGATTATTATCTTTCAACATTAGGTCTATATCTTCTTGCTGATCAGTTAGAGGTTGGAATGTCTAGACTAAACTTGAATTAACAGAGAAGGTATTGTCTTATGAAATCAAATTCACATTTCTGGCCAGCATATGTAGATATGATGACAGTATTGTTACTTGTTTATCTTTTAATAACATTACTTTTTCAAATACTAATGATAATTGCTCAGCAAAATGTTGGTATTAAATTGCGTGAGCGTAATCAAGTGGCTACACAATTTTTTGTATATAATGAACCTTTTTACCGCGATGAGTTACGTCTTGAATTTCTACGTAACCAAAATTATTTAACTGCTAAAAATAAAGAGGAATTGGTAAATTGGATTAAGCTTCATAAAGATCAAATTGAGGATAAAGGAGCAGTTATATTTGCTACTTCATCAGATGATGCTCAAATGGGAGTTTCTTTATCTCTACAATATGATCGTAGTTTGTCTGTATTTAGTATATTACAGATTGAAGGGGTTTCTATTCAAAAAGTTAAGATAGAAAATTCTTCAGTCAATAAGAGTGATATTGGGTTTGTCTCAATACATATACGGGAAAATAGTACTGATATAAAAACAGAACCGACTACTCAACGTCAAGGACAATCACTAAATCAATCAAGAGTAATAGGACAGTAGTGTAAATTATAAATAACCCTCATAGGAAAATTAGAGAGTAATTGGAAGGAAAATGGAAGATAAATCTTTAGACATTCTAAAAAGGATAACTAACTATATGCCTGATGGTATAGCAGGTAGAACATTAGTTGTTTTCATTTTATTTCTAATCTGGATCTCGCTATTTAAAGTTGATGTGCTTGTAAAAGGAATAGGAGTGATTAGAGTCGAGAGCCGAAACTTGACACTTCAACACCCAGAGGGGGGAGTAATTCAACAACTTTTAGTACATGAAGGGCAACAAGTCACTGAAGGTCAGTTGATTGCTATTGTCGATAATAGTTATGTAAATGAAAGCTATGCTAAAAATGAGGTTGAACGCAAAGCATTGCTTGTAAAAGTTCAGCGATTACATGCAGAACTAAGTGGTGAAAAATTTGAACCACAATTTACTGGAGAAAAATACCTAGATGAAATCATCACTAGTGAATCGAGTTTATTTGAATCGAGATCAGTCGCTTTACAAGCACAAAAACAGGTTAATAGCGCTCAAGTTGAACAGAAAAAAGCTCAAATTTTGGAGTTGGCAACCAAGATTGATGATCTTAGCAAACAAGCAGAATTAGCAAAACAAGAGGTTCAGCTTTATAAAACTATGGTGACTAAAGGTGCAGCGGCTCAAGGAAGTTTACTACAGAAAAAACTTGAATATCAACAAATTCAAACTGCCCTTAATGAAGCTAGACTTAAAATACCAAGACTAAATAGTGAGCTTTCAGAATATGAAGCAAGATATGAACAGATTCAAGCAGATTTTATATCTGATGTACAAAAACAATTAACTCAAGTTAATACTGATTTAAGTCGTGTTGATGCATTAAAAACAGCTAGTGAAGAAAGACGAGAAAACTCTAAAATTGTAAGCCCCGTTGATGGAGTTATTCAGCGCCTTTTTGTTGCTCATAAAGGTGCAGTTATTAGGCAAGGTGGAGAGGTTGTTGAAATCGCACCATCAAAAGTTCCTTTAATTGCTGAAGTAAGAGTAAGACCAGAGGATCGTGATCGCATTTGGGAAAATATGGTCGCAAAATTACATGTAAGTGCTTTTGATGTTTCATATGCTAATACCTTAGAAGGCAAAG
Source organism: Gilliamella sp. Choc6-1 (assembly GCF_001690385.1). Taxonomy (NCBI): domain Bacteria; kingdom Pseudomonadati; phylum Pseudomonadota; class Gammaproteobacteria; order Orbales; family Orbaceae; genus Gilliamella; species Gilliamella sp. Choc6-1. The sequence goes on along the minus strand of NZ_LZHI01000064.1, from coordinate 35,427 downwards.
TTTCTGTTATCAGCGCTGATGCTTTATCTGATGAAAATATAGGGCGTTATTATCTTGTAAGTATTGAAGTTCCAGCTGAAAAATATAATGTTACAATGTATCCAGGGATGAGCGTTGATGCATACCTGCTTACTGGAAAAAGAACATTACTTGAGTACTTTTTAAAACCTTTATTGTCAAATAGTTCTCTTATTTTTTCTGAACCTTAACTTATTAAATGAATGGATGTAAATAGATGTCATATAATCAATTACCAATACCAGCATCTCCGGAAATAGCCGTCGTTCCTGCAACATATGCAGATAATTATATTCCTGTTAACTATAAAGATGTTGAGTTATTAATTAATGGTACTGACTTAATTGTTCAGTCTGGTGATAAAAAATTAATATTACCTTTAGCAGCTAAATTTGCATCGTTAGATCAAAATATTTTCACGTTCAAGTTTAAAGATGGTGTAACTATAAATTCAGATGAAATAATATCAAAAGCCAGTTTTATCAATACAGCCCCTAAATTTACTGAAAATAATGAATCTCCTATTGATACAAAATCTGAGTTAAAAGGGCAAGATGATATAGAAGTAGTAGAGTCGCTAGCAAATGAAGTTGTTGAATTTATAGAGATTGAAAATCTTGAAAGTAAATTACAACAACAGGAAGATAGTACTGAAGAACTTGAAAAAATGATATCTAAAAAATCTTCTCCATCATTTAAAGAAATTGACGTAAATGTATCAGAGAATAGTTCTTTAGTTTCAGCATCGGATACAGCTGAATCATTACCAGAAAAATTTATTGCAGAAGCGCCGCTTATGATTGAGAACAATGAAGGCCATGTTGATAAAAAACCTGATGCAGTCGAAATTCCGGCAATTAAGCTATTCCAGATTAAATCTGTTGTTGATCAAACAACAAAAACTTGGATGAGTGGAACTGGCAATGATGAAGCAGCATCTTCTGATAATTTTGCATTACAATATAAAAAGGTTCATATTGATCTATCGGAGGAAACGGAAGATTGGTCAATTTATGTAAATAATACTGATATGATTCCTATCGGGAAAATCGGTCGCATTATTGAAGTCGATGATGCTAGAATTGTTACTTCTGTAACAGGTGAACTTAGTAATATGACAATAATTACAGGTGATTCTGTTCTAGGTAAACAGTACGGTTTAAAATCAAATCAATTTCTAATTTTATATCCTGAAGGAGTAAATTTTACCTTCAACCTTTCATTCAGCTATGTTGATAATGATGGGCAAAATATAACAGAAGAAGCAAATTTCGATGTTTCCAATAATCCTAGTGTTATCGTTGATAGTAAAGGACATTTTCAACTAGCTTCATCTAAAAACCATGTTGATATTACTGCAGGTAGTGGAGACGATACCATCTTTGCTGGTTACCAGAATGGGCATTATGATGGAGGTGAGGGAACAAATACAGTAAATTATAGTCAACTAAAAGAATCATTAATTATTGATTTGAATAAAGGTGAAAGTACTTCAAAAAATACCCATCATACCTTAGAAAATATTCAAAATGTGGTTGGTAGTAATAATGGTGATACTTTAATTGGACATTTAACAAATAGTAATAAATTAGTTGGTGGTGATGGCAACGATGTAATTATTAGTAACGGTGGAAACAATATTGTTGATGGTGGAAAAGGTGAAAATACCATCAATTATGAAGCTGCGGCGAGTGGAGTTTCGGTTGATTTATCTAAAGGCATCGCACTTAATAATGGAAATGGTGGTTCAGATTCTTTGTCTAATGTACAAAATATTATAGGAAGTTTATTTAACGATGTACTGATTGGCGATGATCAAAATAATAAGATAAATGGCGGCAAAGGTGATGATATTTTATCAGGAATGGGGGGGGACAATATTCTTGATGGCGGTGAAGGAAATAATACTGCCAGTTATGCTGACGCAAAGTCAGGAATAAACGTTGACTTAAGAAATTCTGATAAACAAGTTATTAAAAATGGTTTTGGTGGTAAAGACACACTTATCAATATTCAAAATATTCTTGGAAGTAGCCATAATGATATTTTCCATACAGGTGTAGGGACAACTATAATTGATGGTGGTGCAGGAGATGACATTTTCCATATTTCCGGTAATGATGCAAGTATTACATTTTTAAGTGGTAATAGTGGTAATAATATTTATTTTGCTGGTGTGGGATTTAATAATTATTTAGGTGGAATAGGAAACGATATCGTTAATTATTCATCGGCAATTACTGGAGTAATTTTGGATTTTGATCAGGGAGTTGCATTTGAAAATGGTTTTTATGGTATTGATATTTTAAAAAATATTAATAAGGTAGTTGGTTCTAATCATGACGATTATTTTATTTTAGGTAATGGTGATCATTCTATAGATGGTGGTTTAGGAAACAATACTTTTATTGCTGGTTATGGTAATAACGTAATTAATGGTGGAAGTAACGGTGCGGGTTTTACTAATACTGTTAATTATAGTAATGCAATTACTGGTTTAGATATAAATTTGCTAACCGGTAACGTAACGAATAATGGTTTTGGTGGTAAGGACACGTTAACTAATATTCAAAAAATTATTGCATCCGACTATGATGATGTTATTCACGGTGGTATAGACAATGTCACTATCGATGGCGGAGCAGGTGATAATACATTAAGTTATGATAATTTAACTAATGGTGTGAAAGTTAATATCGGTACTGGTGAAGTTAGTAAAAATTCAGGTGTAGATAGCTTCTTAAATTTTAACAATTTTGTTGGCTCAAGTGGTAATGATACTTTTTTTGCATCAACTGGTTTTCAAAAAATAGATGGTGGTGCAGGCCATGATACCATTGATTACAGTAACATTTCAGGAAAAGTTTTAGCATCTCTTAATAAAAAAGAGATTGATTATTGGAATAAAGATACACTATATCAACATAAAATAAATAATATTGATGAAGTGAGATTTTCAAATATTAACGGCAATGTAGGTTACACTAAAACAACTGGAGTAACCAAGTTTGTTGGAGGGGCTTCAAACGACACTTTCTATATTATGGGGGGAAGTAATTACATAATTGGTGGGGGTGGTTCCGATCTCATATCTTATATGGAATCAAAAACAGGTCAAGGTCTAGTAATTTCGCTTGATGAAACAGGGACGGGTATGGCAACACAAAATAGCTATGGTGGTGTTGATACAATCGAGAATATCAACAGAATTATAGGGACTAATTATGATGATTACATCAAAGCGAGTGGAAAAATTGAAACGTTATCTGGCAATGATACAATCGACGGTATAGGTAATGCGATAGTTGATTATTATCATGCGGAATTTGTTGATATCAATTTAACAACTGGGACAGCTATCAAAAAAGGTAATAGAGCAAAAGGAATCGATACGCTGATTAACATTAATAATGTTACCGCTAGTTCAAATCATAGTGTTATTCGTGGTAACGCAAATGATAATATCATAACAGGACGTTTTGGAAATGATATGTTTTATGGTAGCGAAGGTAACGACAAATATGACGGTAGTAATGGCAATGACACTTTAAATTATAGTGAATTAAGTAATACGAAAATTGAAGTGGATATTCAAGCTGGTACAGTTTTTAAAGGTAATAATGGTAGCAATGGTAAAGATACTTTTAAAAATATCGAAAATATTATTGGTACTAATGAAAACGATGTATTTAAAATATCTTCATCAAAAGACTTAAATAATTACAAAATAATTGATGGTGGATTAGGTCAAGACATAGTTAAAAAATCAGGCGAATCAAGCAATTTCTCTTTTGGATCGCATGCTCAAACTATTTTCAAAAACATTGAACGTTTTGAATTTAATGATAGTAAAACGGATAATATTTCTATTGATTTATCAATCCTGTTCAATAATATGGATCAGAACAAAGTAGAATTTGTCTTAGATAGTAATGATAATTTAGCCGTAATTAATTCCTCCTCTTGGAGTCATACAACAAGTGGTTCTACAGAAACGTGGACTGACGGCACAAATGAATTAGTAGTTAATCGCGTTTAAATCACAATAAAGTAAGAAATGAGATAAGTTTATGAGTAATACAAATACAGCATTGACACCGTCAGACTCAGCTTTTTCAGTGATCCCATTTACATTTAAAGATAATAATATTAACGCATCATGGGAAAAGGATAATATAGTTTTATCAATTAATGGTCCTGATTTAATTATTACAACAGGTGATGGGCGTAAATTAATCTTAACAATGGGGGCAGAATTAGCCTCTTTTCATGGTGGAGTTCTTTCTCTTGCATTTAATGATGGGAAAAAGCTAACTTCTTATGATATTTTAAGCTTAGCACATGTGGAAGAAACTTCTCCAAATATTATTGAGACAAATGTTCCCGATCATAATATTACTAAAGATGATGAACAAAACGCACATAGCACCGAGGATAAAACTGTCGATGTCACAACTAATATGACTGATAATTTTGTGGTTATTGATAGTAGTGGTGGTGCTGACATGTCGACTGCTGATGTTGAGTCATCGCTGGATGAAATGATGAATATTGATATGGAGATAACACTTAACAAACTCAAATCGCCGAATTCTACAATAATGCTTAAGAAAAGTTCAACATCATCTTCGAGTTCCGATTCATCAAATTACGAATCTAATATCGATGGTGTAGCACCAATAGTAAAACCACAGTCAAGTGAGAATTTGGCACCAGAACCCCCAAAAGTCAAACTTTATCAATGGGAAGGGCTAATTGATGGTGCTCAACATGTTGTAAAGGTAGGTAGTGGTAATTTAGCTGCTAGAACAACCGATGGTGCTAGTGAACAATATTCAAATACTGTTGTTGATCTTTCGACAGAAAATGCTAACTGGACTATCGATGTCACAAATAGAAACTATATTCAAGAGGGTAAAATTCTTCGTATTATTTCTTTTGATGATGCGCAAACTATTGATAGCATAACTGGGCTTCCTCAGGGATATGAAATTATCAAAGGAGGTACTCCTCAAGGTGATAAGTATGGCTTATTACCAAATGAAGCTATCCTTTTATATCCTGAAAATCAGATTAATAAATTTGGTGTGAATGTTACCTATACCGATAAAAATGGTGTAACAAAAACAGAAAATTTTAATTTTTCTATTGTCGAATCTCCTTCATCGATTGTTGATATGGATGGAAACCTTCTCTTATCAAGTAAGCCTAATAATGTACATGTCATTGGTGGTGCGGGTGATGATGTAATTATTGCCAGTAATTCCAAGGATATTTATGATGGTGGTGCAGGTGTAAATACTGTTGATTACTCTAAAGTAAAAGGGGATTTAATTTTTGATTTAAATGCTAATATGGTTTCAGGTGCTGCGAATCAAGAACTCAAGAATATTCAAAATATTGTTGGTAATGATGGTAATAATACTTTCATTGGAGATTTAAATACTGATAATAAACTCATTGGCGGCGCTGGCAACGATGTTTTCATCGTTGGAGGTGGGAATGCTAATTATATTGATGGTAAAGAGGGTATTAACACCTTAAGTTATGAAACAACAGCCAAGGGTATTAATGTTGATTTAACTAAAGGATCTGTTACTGATAGTATGGGACGTAATGATACCGTTAAAAATATTAATAATATTACTGGTACGCATTTTGATGACATATTAAAAGGTGATGATAAAGATAACATTATTATTGGTAATGGTGGAAATGACACTTTAATTGGAATGGGTGGAAATAATACCTTAATTGGTGGTAATGGGGGTAATGTAACAGCAAGCTATGAATATGCAACCAATGGAATTGTCGTTAATTTAGCGAATAGTGTAGAGCAAGTCGAAGCTAATGGCTTCGGTGGAAAAGATACTCTTAAAAATATTCAAACAATTATAGGAAGTAATTACGATGATTTATTTGTAACAGCAAATGGTAGTATGACTATTTATGGCGGAGCAGGTAATGATATATTCAAAATTAATGGTGATACAACAAGCCGTGCTGTAATTCATGGCGAATCAGGAAATAATATTTATATTGCAGGTAAAGGTTATAACACTTATATAGGTGGGATGGATAATGATACCGTTGATTATAGTTTGGCAACTTCTGCAATTAATATAAATTTAAAAACACAGAGAGCTTACTCAAATGGCTTTGGTGGTACAGACCAATTGGTCGGTATTAATGGCATTATTGCTACAAATTTTGATGATCATCTTACCTTAAACGATAATACTGACTATAAGATAAGCACTGGTAATGGTAATGATTATATTATAGTGGGTAAAGGTAGTATGAATAATCATTACGATGGTGGCGTAGGTATAGATACATTAGATTATAGTAACGTTAGTAGTAATATTGATGTTAGCTTACAAAATAATATCGCTAATAAAAATGGCTCAGAACAGAATGGTAAATATGGACAAGACATTATAGAAAATATCGAAAATATTGTTGGTTCAGCATTTGATGATGTTATTGAAGGTAATGCAGAAAATAACAAAATAACACTAGGTGGTGGTTTTAATAATATCATTTATGGATCATTAGGTAATGATGAGATTATTGCAAAAGCAGGTGGAACAAACACATTAGATTATAGTCGTTATTCAAATAACGTTGGCCAAGGTGATGGAATAAAAGTAGATGCTGTCAACGGTAAAGTAATCAAAGTTATAAATGGTCAACAGTATGAGGATACTTTCACCAATAATGCCTTTACAAAGTTTGTTGGTACGGCTAACAATGATATATTTTTATTGGATAAAAGTACAACTTTAATAAATGGGAATGGTGGAAAGGATACTATCATATTGTCAAATACCATGACTGGTCGTTATATGATAGATCTTGAAAACCAAATCATTACAGGCAGTAGTAAGGTAAGCATGAACAGTATTACTAACGTTATGTTAATGACAAGTGGTAGTGCAGAAATTAACGGTAATAAATCAATAGGTAATAGAATTATTGGTGGCTCTCAACATGATCATATTCGTGCAAATGGCGGCGATAATATTATTGATGGTGGTGGTGGTGATGATTGGATTTTTTATGATTCAGGTAACCAAGGTGTTATAGTTACTTTAGATGAAAATGGTAATGGTACTGCAACTAATGGTTTTGGTGGACATGATAAAATCTCTAGAATCAACCACATTAGAGGCTCACAATACGATGATGCTCTAACTGGAAAGGGACTTTTAGTTGGAGGTGCAGGAAATAATAAATTAACTGGTGTAGGTTCAGATGCTGTTGTAGATTACTCTTCGGTCAGAACAGGGCAAGGTGTCGTAGCTAACCTAGAAACAGGTAAGGTTTCTAACAATGGATATAATGGAGTAGATTCGCTTAACAATATTTATTCAATAATTGGTACTGATAACAGCGATATCATTTATGGAAGTCATTTAGATGACCAAATTTATACTCGAGATGGTAATGATATTGTTTATGGAAGTGCAGGTAATGATAAAATCGTTAATGGTCATAATGCAGCTTCTGGTACGACAACTTTGGATTATCACTTAATAAGTGAAGCTATTAAAGTTGATATGTCAGCAGGTAAAGTTCATAAAGGTAATTTGGGCGATGATCAAATTTATTTTATCGCTAATATTATAGGAACTAACCAGAATGATGATTTCCAATTCAAATCACTTTCTGATTTAACTAAATACAAATTGATTGATGGTGGCTTAGGCAATGATGCAGTATCAAAAGCAAAGGGTGTAGGTTCAGGAATCTTTGATTTTACCACATTTGATAATAGCTTATTTAGACATATAGATGTGTTCAATTTTAAAGATAATGTTAATGGTGATTTTATTATTGTTAATATTGATGATCTGTTTAAAAATATGGATAATAATAATATCCAATTTGATACAGATAGCGCTGATTCGCTTCAAATCCTTGATAGCATGGGGACATGGGTTCATACTGAAGTTGCTGCAGGAATTGATCAGTGGACTGACGGTACCCATACATTAACTTGGAATCATGTATAGGTATTAAATATCTTTATGAATAGTGAATTATCTTCAAATACTTTAAATAATTCGAGTATTTCACAATTAAAGTCGGTCTTATCTGGGGCTGCAAAAAAACTATCCTTACCTATTGGTCAATGGGAGTGGCAGGAGCAAGTCGATAAGCTAGATGAAAATATAACTCAAGAAACATTGTTTGAATTAGCTAAAAAATACCTTGGTATTGAGTTGTTTCCTTGTTCAAAAGATCATAATGCAGTTAATAAAGGTTTATATGTCGCTTTTGAAGAAAATACAGGATGGCTTTTACTTTCCGTTCGATTTAATAAAATTAAAAATGAAAAGAATGTAAAGTTAAAGCAATTGCCAGAAAATACTTGGCGTGTTTTACCAACAGAAAGGCAAAATAGGTTAACTTGGCGTTCTTTATTAGTGCTTGGCCAAAAAGAAAATAAAATTATTTCACGTCTTTTTTGGACAACATTAATTATAAATTTATTTATTATGATTATTCCTTTGTATCTAAATGCTATTTATGATCGTGTTATTCCTGGGCAGGCAGATGCATCACTTTGGACACTTTCTTTAGGTGTAATACTTGCAATTTTTGTAGAGTATTATTTCCGAATGGATCGAATAAAATTAGGTTGCGAATATTCATCGCTTGTTCAATATCGACTAGAACCAAAAATTATTTTAGAACTTATTCAAGTAATGCCTAGCGTTACAACTCAATGGGGACGTAAAGTTATTGAAGCAATGAATAGCTGGAATCAATTTAGAATGCAATTTTTGGCATTTTTTTCTAGTACAGTCTTAGACTTAGTATTTAGTATTCTATATTTTATTGTTATTGCGATAGTTGCTGGTTGGTTGATTATTGTACCTATTGTTATATTTATCTGTGCAATAGTTCGTATTACACTTTTTTATTACGAAAATAAAGCTATACAAACTATTAATGCGCAGGTTCCTTTCTCTTCAACAACTCTTGAATATTATCAATCTTCAGTTGCTTACAAAGAAGCAGCATACACATTTTTAGCTGGTAACGAAAAAGCACAACAAAATGAACAAAAAAGATTTATTATTCATAATCGTTGTAGCTCATTTTTAATGGGACTAATGAGCTTACAGACTGTGCTAGCTGTTATTGTTGCCTTTTATCTTATTCAAACAGGCAATATGTCACCAGCGGGTTTATTTGCAACAATTATCATTGGTGGGCGTTTAAGTCAACCTCTCTTCTCGTTAATGCATATGTTACCAAACCTCCAACGTATGACTAGCTCAATGAATCAAATAAATGTTCTTCTAGATAAGGAACAAAGTGAAAATGGATTATTAAGTGGATTTAATGGTCCAGAAAATGGTTGGAGTGCATCAAAAGTTAGTTTTAAATATCATCCCTCATTACCATGTTTAAATGATATTAGTTTGCAAATTAAGCAAGGCGAGCGTATTGCTATAGTTGGTGGTCCTGGGGCTGGCAAAAGTACATTACTAAAACTATTACTAGGTATTTTAGGTGCAAATGAAGGTAATATAACTTGGAATGGCTTTATGTTAACCAAATCAATTGCAGATTCGTTACGTAGTGAAACCCACTATCTATGGCAATATAGTGGTATTATCGGTGAAACAGTTTATGAATATCTTACTTTAAATAATGAGCCTAACCAAATTACGCATGAGCGAGCTCTTGAAGTATTAAAACAAGTTAATTTACACAGTTTACTCCCGTTTTTAAACAATGGGCTTGATACTCATTGGCGTCAATTGCCTGTTCCTTTAACAATATTACAGCGTCAAAAGTTAGCTTTAGCACGATTTATATTATCTCCGCATACAATATCACTCCTTGATAATCCAACAGCTGAGTTAGATCCCAATTCCGAAAAATTGCTATTAGCTCAGTTAGAATTACGTGCAAAAGAAGGACAAACAATGATTATCGCAACAGATAGAACTAATCTACTTAATTTTGTCGATCGTGTAATCATGTTAAATAGCGGTAATATCGTTTTTGATGGTAATAAACAAGATTTCCAAGCTTACTTACAAAAAGCACAATCTAAATAGATTGAAAATTCTTTAACATAATTACGAATCTATATATCATTTATCAATGATATATAGATTTTTGAATGTTGAAAAATATCATATAAAATAAATGGTTAGATTTGTTTTCTCTTTTATATTATTATGTTCAAATTTTCCAAATTTATAGATTAATTATTTTGAGTTTATCATTTAGTAAACCTCAATAATTGTTTTATCAAATCACTATTGCATCAATTTCTATTAATAGAAAGAATTTTTTAAATATAATATTAAAAAATTTCAGTAAAATACTATTAAACTATTCATAAATTGATTTAGTATTTTTTTTAATTATAAGATAAGATAATTCCCTTTTAAGGCTTTACTTAAAATATCCAGTTATTAATAAGTTTTATAAAATTAATAGATTAAAAATAGAATAATGGGATATATTAAAAATATATCAACTAATTGAATTTTATTAAGAAACAAAATTAAATGGTGATTAAATAATGATTGAAAAACTGTGGTATGGTAAAAATCGTTTATTTTGGTTACTAATACCATTTTCTTTATTATATGGTTTGATTGCTCTTGTTCGTCGCTTTTTATATCGATTAGGTATTTTAAAACCTTGGCGTTCACCCGTACCTATTATTATTATTGGCAATTTATCTGTTGGTGGTAATGGCAAAACGCCACTAGTTGTTGGTTTAATTGAATCGCTAAAACAAAAAGGGTTACAAGTTGGAGTAGTTTCACGAGGCTATGGTGGTAAGTCTGATTGTTATCCTCTTATTTTAAATAAAACAACAACAACCGAACAAGCAGGTGATGAACCTGTACTTATTTATCAACGTACTAATGTGCCTATTGCTGTATCTCCACACCGTTCTGACGCTGTTCAAGCACTATTAAAGCAGTATCAATTAGACGTTATTTTGACTGACGATGGTTTGCAACATTATGCACTATCGCGTGATATTGAAGTTGTAGTTGTTGATGGAAAACGTTTATTTGGTAATGGTTGGTGGATGCCTGCAGGACCAATGCGAGAACGAGAAAGTCGATTAAAGTCGGTTGATTTAATCATTATAAATGGTGATAGTGTAAATAACCTAGCTCAAAAGTACCCTAATAAAGTCTACACAATGCAATTAACACCACGATACGCGGTAAATTTGCTTACTCAAGAAAAAAAACCATTATCTTCATTACAAAATATTTGTGCTATTGCAGGTATTAGCCATCCTAACCGTTTTTTTGATATGTTGATTAAAATGCAAATGAATGTAATTAAAACCATTCCTTTTGCAGATCATCAACAATTTACGTTGTTATTGTTAAACGATATTGCAAATTGTGACCAAACTCTTTTAATGACTGAAAAAGATGCGGTTAAATGCAGACAATTTGCTCAAGCAAATTGGTGGTATTTACCAGTTGATGCGGTAATCCCCGTGCAAGTAATTGAGCAGATCTGTTCCTTATTAGATAAAATAAATTCCAAAAGAGAATAAAATATGAAAGAAATACTTTTAAGCGCACTTGCTTGTCCAAAATGCCATGAGCAACTACAGTATGATGCCAATAATCAACAGCTAATTTGTTTAGCTGATAATTTAGTCTATACCGTAAAAGATAATATTCCTGTTTTACTTGAATGTGAAGCAAAGTCACTTAATAAGCCATTATCTACTCAAGAATAAAAAGGCAGGATATTAGTTATGAATTTTTCAGTTATTATTCCTGCTAGATATGGCTCAAGCCGTTTACCTGCAAAGCCATTAGCGGATATTCATGGAAAACCTATGATTGTGCGTGTAATGGAACAAGCGCAAAAATCCTTAGCCAGTCGAGTGATTATTGCAACCGATCATCAACAAGTTTTTGATGTAGTCAAAACGCATGGAGGAGAAGTCATTCTGACAAGTGATAAGCATAATTCAGGTACCGAAAGGTTAGCAGAGGTCATTAATGCTTATCAATTTTCAGATGATGAAATTATTGTTAATGTACAAGGGGATGAACCTTTAATACCACCTATGATTATTAATCAAGTGGCAGAAAATTTGGTGCAATATAAAACAGGAATGGCAACGTTAGCCGTACCAATTAATTCTGTTGACGAAGCATTTAATACTGGTACGGTTAAGGTTGTGACTGACAAAGAAGGCTATGCACTTTATTTTTCTCGTGCTACGATTCCTTGGGAACGAGATCGTTTTGCTAAATCGACTGATCTATTAAAACTGCCTAGCATTGGTGATTTTTATCTTCGTCATATTGGTATTTATGCCTATCGTGCAGGTTTTATTCGTCAGTATATTAATTGGGCTCCATCTTTACTTGAGCAAATTGAAATGTTAGAGCAACTCAGAGTGCTTTGGTATGGTCAAAAAATTCATGTCGCTGTGGCAAAACAGCCTCCAGCAATTGGTGTTGATACTTTAGAAGATTTAGAAAAAGTAAGAGCGTTATTTAAGGAGTAAGCAATGGCAAACTTTACTGGGTTTACGCAAGATGGGCTTAATTTTTTACAAGATGTTTGGATAAATAACAGCAAACCATGGTTTGAAGAACATCGTGCTATTTATGATAACGATTTAGTTAAACCATTTAGGCTTTTGGTTGAACAATTAGCTCCGGAAATGCTTAAAATTGACGAATGGTTTGAAACTCGCCCAGCTATTGGTAAAACAATTTCACGTATACATCGAGATACCCGTTTTTCAAATGATAAATCACTTTATTGTAGCCGATTATGGTTGACATTTAAGCGCCCCAATAAAGATTGGAAAGAGGCTCCCGCTTACTTTTTTGAAATTAGTCCAAATAGTTATCAATATGGACTTGGCTATTATTGTTCATCAAAACAAACGATGGATATTTTTCGAGATGAGATTCTTAATGATACTAAGAAGTTTTTAGCTATGGCACGTTGTGTCAAAAAACCATTTGAGCTTGTTGGGGAAAGTTATAAACGTCCATTGATCAAAGAACAAGAAGAAAAAGTTGCAACCTGGTATAACCGAAAAAATCTTGCGGTTATGGTGACAAGTAATCATATTGAAGACGTGTTAAATAGTGATTTACCCAAAAAATTAGTTAAAGGGTTTAAACAACTAATTCCACTCTATGATTATTTAATGCGAGTAGAAATGATTAAAAGCATAACAACGCTTTAGTTTTATTAAGTTTATTTTTATATTAGATGTTGGTAAAATTTAATACTAATTCTTTTACACCATTGATTATAAACTGTATTCCAACACAAGCTAATAAAGAGTCCATAATTTTTGAAATAGCTTCAATGCCACTTTTTCTACACAGCGCATTATACTGCTAGCACTTCGTATACAAAGCTAAAGAATAATACATAACAATAAAAGCACTAAAATTAAAGCGGTGTAAACAACTCAAGTTGAAACATCATAGTGACCATTTTTTTCAATTGATTGACTGCAGATAAATAATTATAAATAAAAGAAATATGGGCGTACTTTGACACCCAGTTATTGCGAAAATTAAAATGGAATATCATCATCAAAATCCATTGGGGGTTCAGGGGCTTTAGTATGAGAAGTTGGTATGCTTTGTGTTGAAGAGCGCGCCGCAGTAGGTGCAGAAGAAACATTATTAGCACTTTGTCCCCATTTTTGTGATCCATCTTCAAATGCTTCATTACTATTTCGAGAACCCAAAATTTGCAATGTACCTCCAATTGGATTCACAACAACTTCAGTAGTGTAACGATCATTGCCGGTTTGATCTTGCCATTTGCGAGTTTGTAATTGTCCCTCAAGATAAACCTGAGTTCCTTTTTTAATATATTCTCCTGCAATTTCGGCTAATTTACCAAAGACGACTACTCTATGCCATTCTGTACGATCACGTGTTTCACCAGTTTGCTTATCTTTCCATGATTCTGACGTTGCAATACTAAAATTAGCGACAGCATTACCATTTGGCATATAGCGAACTTCTGGATCTTGACCTAAATTACCCACTAAAATGACTTTATTTATTCCTCGATTTGCCATTATAAACTCCTAAAAAGTGCACATATACTTAAGTGTATTATTGTAGCATGAGACAGCTGTAACATCACCGAATTTAATTCAATAATGGAATGAAATTCACAATTTCCTGTAATACAGAAAAATCAGCTTAACCATAGGAATTTATAGATAGAACGAGTATAATGCCCCACATTTGTTAATAGCGTGTTCTAAAACATTTCCCCTAAAGGAGGAGGCCTTATGATTAATGCGTTTGGACTAAAAAACAAACAATTAGTGAAGATTAATGAAGGCGACATAAATAATGCGACCTGGATTGATTTAATTGAACCAGAAGAAGTCGATCGCGAATTTGTTTTAGCAAATTTAGGACAAAACTTAGCAACAAGTATAGAATTAGATGATATTGAAGCATCAGCTCGTTTTTTTGAAGACAACGAAGGCCTGCATGTTCACTCTTTCTTTTTTTATGAAGATGCTGAAGATCGAGCTGGTAACTCGACAGTTGCCTTCACAGTTCATAACGGGCGTTTATTTACATTACGTGAACGAGACTTACCTGCATTCCGTTTATATCGAATGCGCTCACGTTATCAAACTATGGGTGATGGAAATCCATATGAAGTTTTACTTGATTTATTTGAAGTTAAAGTTGAACAATTAGCGGATCAGATTGAAAATATTTACAGTGAGCTTGAAGAGCTAAGTTTAATTATTATGGATCGTTCTGCACAAGAACACTATGATGAAGCTATTACCTCATTAGCAGAACTTGAAGATACTGCTTGGAAAGTGCGCCTTTGTTTAATGGATAGCCAACGTGCAGTTAATTATTTAGTTCGTCGTGCTAAAATGCCAGCGGAGCAGTTAGAACAAGCTCGTGAAGTTATTCGAGATATTGAATCGCTTGTGCCGCATAATGAATCATTATTTCAAAAAGTAAACTTTTTAATGCAGGCAGCAACAAGTTTTATTAATATTGAACAAAGTCGAATCATTAAAATATTTTCAGTTGTTTCAGTAGTATTTTTACCACCTACAGTGGTTGCCTCAGCATATGGTATGAATTTTGAAAATATGCCTGAGCTTAAATGGGAATATGGATATCCGTTTTCATTACTCTTAATGTTACTAGCTGGCGTAGCACCTTATATATATTTTAAACTTAAAAAGTGGCTATAGGCTTTGGTTATTTTAAATATTTAAGACTTTATCTGCTAAACTTTATTTAGCGGGGTCCAATATAAGTAATACCAATAAAGTTAACCTAGTTAAATTGTTATAAATAATTGATGATATTACTTTCTACAACTGACAAATAAAGTAGCTTGTTATTTAAATTAAAAAATTAATTTATTATAAAAGGGAACTAAATGAGTCAATATGCACTAGTCACCGATATTGGTGGAACTAATGCCCGTTTTGCGCTATACAATTTAGCAACCAACGAGCTATCAGCCATTAAAAAAATTCTTATTTCAAAAAATGATATATTGTTAACGTTAATTAAGAATTATCTGCAAGCACAATCAGTCAATATTGAGATGGCTTGTATTGCTATTGCTTGTCCGATTGATGATGAAGATATAGTAAATATGACCAATAATAATTTGTCATTTTCTCGTTATGAATTAATGCAAGAATTGAAACTAACAAAGCTTGAAGTAATTAATGATTTTATAGCAATATCAACGTCGATTCCCAAATTACTTAAACATGATCTAGTTAAAATAGGTGGAAATGAACCGGATTTAGATTACCCAATTGCAATTTATGGCGCCGGCACTGGGCTTGGGGTATCACACTTAATTAAAGTGAATCAAAACTGGATGAGCTTGCCAGGGGAAGGTGGTCATACTGAATTACCTATGATAAATGACGATGAGGATCGAATCTTAGCAAAATTACGCAAAAGATTTGGACGTGTATCAACAGAGCGTTTTTTATCAGGTAATGGGATTGTGAATATCTATCAAGCATTATTACAAATTAATAACCAACCAATTGAAGATGTAACACCTGAAATTATAGTTAAGAAAGCTTTAGCTAAAAGTTGCTCATTAAGCTTGCAGACATTAACCTATTTCTGCACATTTATGGGACGTTTTGGCGGTAATTTAGCATTAACGCTTAATACACAAGGTGGAGTTTATATTGCTGGTGGTATTGTGCCTCGTTTCATTGAGTTTTTTAAAGCATCCCCATTCCGAGAAGCATTCGAAAACAAAGGAAGAATGTCATACTTAGTAAAAAAAATTCCTGTTTATGTCATAATACATGATAACCCAGGGTTATTTGGTGCAGGCGTTTATTTAAAAAATAGCCTCAAAAAAAATTATTAAGGATTACCTTATGATGTGGTGTTATATCTATCGAAGTTCTAAAAAAGAAAACTGTTATCTATATATTGAAAAAGAAAATAATTTTTCCACTATCCCTGATAAAATATTGTCTATTTTTGGTAAACCAGTGTTTGTAATGAAAGTTTTACTTGATGGTAAACGACGTTTTGTGGTAGGTACTTCAGATGAGATTGAGAAAAAAATTAAAATGGATGGTTTTTTTTTACAAATGCTAAAAGAAGATGATTTTAAAGTATGATAGAGCCATTTTGGGAATCTAAAACATTAGCTCAAATGAGCGATGAAGAATGGGAACAACTTTGTGATGGTTGTGGTCAATGCTGTTTAAATAAATTAATGGACGAAGATACAAACGAAATCTTATATACTAATGTTGCTTGTAACCTGCTTGATTCTCATACTTGTCAGTGTAGACATTATCATAAACGATTTGATTATGAGCCGGATTGTATTAAGTTGACTCGTGAAAATCTTTTAACTATTGAATGGTTACCATTGACCTGTTCATATCGCTACTTTTCTAAAAATGGAAGATTACCAGAATGGCATCCGCTTATTATTGGTAATAAAAAACTTATGCATAAACTAAAAATATCAGTTAGAAACCGTATTGTTTATGAAAAAGATGTAATTTGTTGGGAAGATCATATAATCTAAAAAATAAAAAAGGAGCAGTTGCTCCATTTTTACCTAATGCTTTCATAAACCGCTTTACAGAATAATCCACAAATAACCAAAAAGATCGAATGCAAACATATTTAATAGCATAAGAATAAAAACAATGATCATAAAAGAAATGTCAATCATACCTATCGGCGGAACTATTCGGCGAATTGGGGCTATTAAAGGTTCTGTTAGTTGAGAAAGTAGATCATCAGCATCTGAATACCCTCGACTAACCCAACTTAGGATTGCTCGAAATAGTAACAGCCAAAATAAAAGGTGTCCAACTGCATGTAATATTGCCGGAAAAGCAAATAGCAAATAACTTATATCCCAAAATGGAAAACTTATTAAACTATAGCTGCAAACAAATATTACTTTTAATAATGCAAATAGATACAAAAGTCCCCATGTTGCAGTATCTAATCGTCCAATTGATGGAATAATTTTTCGTAGTGGACCTAAAATAGGTTGAGTAATTTTAACAATAAATTGAGTAAAAGGATTGTAAAAGTTGACTCTAGTTTGCTGCATCCATAAACGCAAAATTAAAATATAAAGGCAAACGGTTAAAACTGTTTTTCCCAGAAAGAAAAGCGATGTCATTTAAAATTCCTCAAAATAAGATATTTAAGTAATATATTATAAATATTGCCTTTCGCCAAATATAGCCCTACCAATGCGAACCATCGTACTACCAGCAACAATAGCTGCTTTAATGTCATTGCTCATTCCCATTGACAAGGTATCCATAAATGGATAATTAACCTGTAATACTTTTAAAAGCTGTTTCATTTGAGTAAAAACACTTAATTGTTTCTTAAAATCATTTTCAATTTCCGGAATAGCCATTAAGCCGCGTAATTTTAGATTTGGAAGGGTAATTATTTGATTTACTAAATCAGCAGCTTCTTCAGGTGTAACTCCTGATTTGCTTGATTCTTGACTGATATTGATTTGAATCAATACATTTAATTTAGGAATATCTGGTGGGCGTTGCTCGCTTAAGCGCTGAGCGATTTTAAAACGATCAATTGTATGCATCCAATCAAAGTATTGAGCAACTAATTTACTCTTATTCGATTGTAATGGACCAATAAAATGCCAAGTTAATGGTATTTCAGGCATGTTCTGCTTAAAATGCTTAATTTTTTCAATACCTTCTTGAACATAATTTTCACCAAATGAAACTTGCCCCGCTTTTATTGCTTCTGTAATTTGTGCTACTGATTTAGTTTTACTGACTGCAATAAGCTCAATATCCTTGGGATCTCTATCACATAGCGAGGCAATTTTTTTTATTTCATTTTTAATGGCAAGTAAATTGTCATATACGGTATTCATATTAATTTCCAAATGATGATTAATAGGTAAAATATAATGCTAAACTCATTATTAGCACTTAGTGTAACTCAAAATGCTTCAGATTTGCATCTTTCAAGTGGCGAAAAGCCATGTATTCGCATTAATGGACAATTGCACTTTTTATCTCATGAAAAATTAGTATCCTCGGTATTAAAAAATGAGTTGCTTAGTTTACTTGACGAGTCTCAAAAAAAAGGATTACAACAGCATGGGCAAATTGATATAGCTTATCAAACTAACGAAATAGGGCGGTTCAGAGCAAATATTTTTTATCAGCAGCGTGGTATTTCTGCTGTATTCCGTATTATTAATCAGCGGATACCCAGTTTATCTGAGCTTGCTGCACCTGATATTTTACCTAAATTAACAAAAACAGAAAATGGTATTATTTTGATAACAGGTGCAACAGGAAGTGGTAAATCCACTACATTGGCAGCATTAGTTCAACATATTAACGCAACCGATTCTAAACATATTATTACACTAGAAGATCCTATAGAATTTATTTATCAAAATGATAAATCACTAATTCAACAACGAGAACTTACTCATTTCAATGTTGTAATAGAAAGTATTTTAAGACAAGATCCAGATATTATATTGCTTGGTGAACTACGCAATAGACAAGCAATACATACAGCTCTAACGCTAGCAGAAACAGGCCATTTAGTTTTTGCTACCTTACATACACAATCAGCCATAAAAAGTATTAATCGTATTATTGGTGTGTTTGATAAAGACTCACGTGATTTTATTCGAGCAAGGTTATCCAATAGTTTAAAAGCGATTATCAGTCAAAAATTAGTTTTAGAGAATAGTAATCGTAAAGCATTGTTTGAAATACTAATTAATACACCTGCTGTAAGTCATCTTATTTACGAAGGAAAGATTAATCAGATATTCTCGTTGATGCAGACTGGTCAACAATATGGGATGCAAATCATGAAAGAGAATTGAGAATGACGATTAACATAATAAAGTAAAAAATTAAGACAGATAAAGAAAACAATAAAGAATTAACACCAAAATCATTAGCAAAATAACTTTTAAAGTTCTTATAAAAAATACGTTATACTATTATACAGGTACATATAAAACTTAAAGAGGCCATAAAAATGGAACAACGCATTGGGTTTATTGGATTAGGTAATATGGGAAATGCAATATTACAAGGTATTTTAGCTAGTGGTATTGTACATGGAAAACAACTTTACGTTTATGATACACATCCAGAAAAAGGGAATAACCTTAATCGCTCTTATATGATTAATAATTTAGATTCTGCTAAAAATGTAGCAAGGGAGTCCGATATTGTTATTGTTGCGGTGAAGCCGAATGTCATAATGGATGTATTAAATGATATCCAAAAAGAATTGAAAAAAAATACGATTATTATTTCTGTGGCTGCTGGCGTTAGTATTAAAGCTATCGCTAAAAGTGTTGGCTATGAACAAAAAATCATCCGAGTGATGCCAAATACACCAGCATTAGTCAATGCCGCAATGTGTTCTATTACACCTAATACTGAAGTATCAGAAGATGAATTAGCCATTGTTCAAAATTTATTTAACTGTATTGGAGAAACAGAGATCGTACCTGAATATTTAATTGACGCCATTGTAGGAGCAAGTGGGTCATCTCCAGCTTTTGTATTTATGTTTATTGAAGCGTTGGCCGATGGTGCTGTAAAGGGCGGGCTGTCTAGAAAACAAGCATACAAATTTGCGGCTCAAACTGTTATGGGATCAGCAAAAATGTTACTTGAAACAAAAAAACATCCCGGTGAGCTAAAAGATATGGTATGTTCGCCTGCTGGTACAACTATTGAAGGTGTGCAAATGCTTGAAAAAAAAGGATTTCGTTCTGCTGTGATCGATGCAGTAGAAATAACTATTAATAAATCCAAATTTCTTAGTAAAGAATAAAAATTCTAAACTTTATATTGTTCTCTTACTATGGAAAATCTTATACCGGAAAATGATATAAGTTTTGCCTATTATACTGATAAAGAAAAACTATATAAACATTTCTTGCATTAACCCGCAATATATGAGTTAATAGTCAACAGCATATAACGTGCAGATTTATTTAGTAACATCTTGATATAAGCAGTTTGTAGTTTACTTTCTATTTACATTAGTAACATTAGTATTAGTTCTCTTCAGTTTCGCTTTTCAGTGTTTATAAGCAGTCCGAGTTTTATGTTTTTTTAAGTTAGCCTTAATCGGCTTAAATTTTATTTTTAATAGGAAGATTATTATGTCTAAGAAAACTGGTCAAGTAAAATGGTTCAATGAAAGTAAAGGTTATGGTTTTATTTCCCCAGCAGACGGCAGTAAAGATGTGTTTGTGCACTTTTCTGCAATCGCAGGTGAAGGATTTAAAACTTTAGGTGAAGGCCAACAAGTTGAATTCTCTATCCAAGATAGTGAACGAGGTCCATCTGCAGCAGACGTTAGAGTAATGTAATTACTTGCCCCCTCTTTTATCTTATCAGCATGTGAATATGCTGATAAGATGCCTCCTAAAATTGTTTTTGAATTGTATTATTTCCATCTTTTAATTCGTTTATTTTGCCAATATTGTTGTATTTGAAAAATTGCTATTATAATTTCAATATTTAACTAATTCTTAATATTATCAAAATAATAATCTAAATTCCTGTAATGAAAAATAACGTAAGAAAAAATTATTATTATCAGTCATTTTATTAGATTTATCTTCAGTTGCTATGGCTGAATTATCATAAGCAGTAAAGTATCTTTCGATAAAGTGGATAAAATTGCTAAAGCTATTCCAGTGAAGTGAGGCAGCTACAAAACAGAAAACAGATATGATGAAAAAGGCTTAAAAGATACAAAAAGTAACTTTCTCAAATGCCAAAAGATAATCAAGAGTTTGGTTGCAAACAAGGTTTAGATGCTCTAAAACAGCTTGAAGTAATGTCTCCTCGATTAAAAAATATATGTTATTACAACACTTAAATCAATATTAATTTAGGCTTCTAAAATTCCATGGGGCTATAGGATTTTTATCTTTCCAAAGTCCTATCTTGTTTTTTCTAGCTTTATATTCTAATTCGACCATTTTTTTGTTATTAGCAATGCCTTTATATCGGTAAGCCCATGCATACCCGTTTTTAACCATTTTCATATTAATGTTAGTGCCATTATAAAAAATAGTTCCTAACGTTCTTTTATAGATATCTTTTTTATTTTCTTTAACAAAAACAGTTTTGCCAGAAATAAGCGAAGCTAGATATTTTTTCGAAATATTTCCATAAGCTTGTTGACGTTCTGGAGCGTCAATATCAAGTAATCGCACTCGAACTGTTCTTTTTTTGGGGACTAAAATCTCAATGGTATCACCATCAATAACTTTGATGACTCTACCTTTAAAATCTGCAAATGCTAAAGAAGTTAATGAGCTGACGAGAATTAAAAAAATAAGAAATTGTTTTAATAAAAACATTATTATCACATATTGGATCAATAATTAAAGAATTTAGTTATCATATTGTCTTAACTATAACTAAAAATGAAAACACAGAAATCATTAAAAATTAACACGATAAAAATAATTATAAATTGAAAGATTGTTATCAACAATAAAATTTATTTTCATAACTATTTAGAAAAGCACCTAATTTCAGTCTCACTATAAACAAATAGTAAGACTGATTATAAAACACAAAGTTAAATTAAAATTCACTCGTATCTTTGAAAAGACCAACTTTAAGATCGGTTGCTTCGTAAATCAATTTATCATCAACATAAACTTCGCCGTCACCGATCCCCATAATTAATTTACGATTAATAACACGTTTGAAATGAATTTTATAGATTACTTTTTTATTTTTTGGAAGAATTTGACCTTTTAATTTCAATTCTCCAACGCCAAGCGCACGGCCTTTACCTTTTCCACCTAACCATCCTAAATAAAACCCGACTAATTGCCACAAAGCATCAAGTCCTAGACAACCTGGCATAACAGGATCATTCTTAAAATGGCACTTAAAAAACCATAAGTCGGGGTTAATATCAAATTCTGCTTCAATATAGCCTTTGCCAAAATTACCACCTTCTTCATTCATTTCAATAATACGATCCATCATAAGCATTAAATCAGATGGCAATGGTGGACCATCATGGCCAAATAATTCACTATTTCCTGATTTAATCAAGTCTGATTTATCATATGAAGATTTACGTTCAAATATCATAAAAAAACCTTTTATCTGTTGTTATTACTACATGATTATCAAATTAATAATCATCAAGAGTCGGTAAAAACTCTAAGGCTAAATAAATTTTCCCATTAGACAATTAACAAAATACGGCTAAAGTTTATTGGGTATTAAGATTTTTTGCAATATCTTTGCCATTTACTTAGCCAACCATCCTTTTTTTTATCCTGCATTAGCATAGATTGCATACGAGCATGAATAAGTTTATACAGATTAATATTATTATCATCTTTATAAGCAATACCTGTAATTAATTGGAGAGTTTCGGCGACATGATCAACGGTATGAATTGAAAATTTATTTTGCTCAATAGCCTCAACTATTTCATCACTTAAGCATAAGTGACGTTGATTATTTGCAGGTATAATGACTCCTTGCTGCCCGTTTAAACCTTGATGTTTACAAACTGTAAAAAAACCTTCTATTTTTTCATTAACGCCACCAACCGATTGTACATTACCGAATTGATCAACTGAACCTGTAACGGCTAATTGTTGATCGATAGGCATGCCAGATAATGCGCTCATAATTGCACAGAGTGCTGCAAGTGATGCGCTATCTCCATCAACCTCACCATAAGACTGCTCAAACACTAACGATATTGAAAAAGGTAATTGATGATTAATTGCAAATTCAGACATAATAAATGCTTGTATAATCATCATGCCTTTTGTGTGAATATTCCCAGCAAGATCAGTTTTACGCTCAATATCAATTAATTCACCATCTCCATAATGAATCAAACAACTTAATCGATTTGGTTCACCAATTGCTATTGGATATCCAGGATATTCAATAACCGATAAGCCATTTGTTTGCCCTACTACATACCCTTTAGTTTTAATCATTATTTGATTGCTAAAGATTTCTTCATAGATTCGCTCCTTTAAATAATCCTCACGCCAAGATTTTTCTTTAACTGATTGATTAATAGAATATTCATTAATCATGTTATCTTGACCAAAATACGAGGCATTAACTAGCATTGAATGAATCCAATCGACAGAAAATGGTAAATAATATTGATCTCCCGTATGTCGTATAGCCTCTCGATAAATTTTACTAAAAGCAGATGAATCAATTATTGGTAAATTTTGTTTATTGGCGATGAATTTTACATAATCCAACCACGATTCAACTTGTGTTGATGATTTTATATGTAGTTCATTTTCAAATTCAGTATAAATTACAGAAGTATAAAACTCAGGTTCAAACTCCTGCAATTCAGCCATACTTAACCTATCGCCAACTAAAATAATACGTAAATCAAGTGGCATTGGCGGAATAGATAATGGTAACGGATGAGCTTCATCTGTTGAAACCCATTCAAACTTTTGTTTTATAACCATTTGCTTTAATTGTGACCATAGATTGGGTTGGCTAAGTAGGGAACGCATACCTAAAATTAAACCCCCGCCATTGGCTTGATGAACAAGTCCTGATTGTAATCTCATTGTGCTATTTTCAGGTTGTCTAACACAGCCAAACAGCTTTTCTACATCAGCATAAATTGCTGATAAACAGCTATCTTGGGAGGCAAAATTATCTTGCTTATTTTTAGCTTTTGACAATGTAATTTTATTGTCACCAAAAAAATAACTATAACCAAGAGTAGTAGGTGATAAATTTAGCTTAACTGCTTGCTTGAGCAAGTCAAAAAACAGCTCGCTTTCAGGAGCTTTAAGCAGCATAAATCTTGGAGTATAATTGGTTTTCTTATTTGGACATAACATTGATAATGCAGATGCAACACGTGGTTGCCAAGCCAGCAAATTATTTAATTCAACTATTGCTGATTCTTCTGTTACATTGTTTTTATTAGTAAGCTCAATAACATGAGCTAAATCAGGTTGGGTCTGATGC
This sequence comes from Gilliamella sp. Choc6-1, assembly GCF_001690385.1. NCBI lineage: Bacteria > Pseudomonadati > Pseudomonadota > Gammaproteobacteria > Orbales > Orbaceae > Gilliamella > Gilliamella sp. Choc6-1. Next base: position 10,844 of record NZ_LZHI01000064.1, on the reverse strand, counting down.
GCTTTAAGTTGTGTAATGGCCAAAATTATAGCCTTATTAGTTAGCTAAATTAATCGGCAAATTATAGCAAGTATCACTATTAACGCCAACAAATTACCCCAACATTTATGCTAACAAATAAAAAAATTACAGAAAGATTTTCCAAAATCAGGTAAACTATAGAACAAAATATAGTATTTATTTCTTTATTATCAACGATTAAATATGCTTAAACTCAAAAATAATCATCTTAAAGATGACCATTCCTCACAAATTGTTAGTTGGGGGCACTGGTTCACATTGTTTAATGTTTTTGTTGCTATTGCTCTGGGAAGTCAATATTTAATCATCGCAGATTGGCCACGAACTTTTATGGGGAGGCTATATGCCATTATTAGCGCAATTGGGCATTTTAGTTTTTTAACATTTATTACTTATTTAATTGTGCTTTTCCCATTAAGTTTTTTTATACATTCTTCTCGCTGGCAACGAATAATAGCAACTACCATAGCGACATTAGGCATCTCATTATTATTAATTGATATTGAGATCTTTTCACACTTTAGAATGCATCTTAATTTATCAATTTGGCAATTATTTACCTCACAAAAAGCGACCTTTTTAAGTTCTGCTTTTATCATTATTCCATTTATTTTATTGGTTGAAATATTATTTGCGTTATGGAGTTGGAAAAAACTAAGAAGCCTAAGTAAACGCAAACGTTATGCCAAACCAGTGGTAATTATATTTATTCTCTGTTTTGTTTCCTCACATTTTATTCACATTTGGGCAGATGCAAATTTTTATCGACCAATAACCATGCAACGATCAAGTTTACCATTATCATATCCATTGACGGCTCGCCATTTTCTTGAACGCTATGGTTTTATGGAAGAAAATGACTACCGTACGCGTGTTAGTCAAGTTGGCAATCCTTTCGCCATCGCAATAGAATATCCACTTGAACGTATAACGTATGATGACAAACAAAACAAAAAAAATATATTGATGATTATTATTGATGGTTGGAATAATTACTTACTTACTCATAATATGCCATGGTTAAAACAATTTGCTAGTGAGAATATCGAGTTTGTAAATCATTATGATGCAAGTAACCAATCTAATATTAATAAGTTCTCGCTTTTTTATGGCTTAGATCCAAACTATTATAATAGTATTTTAGCAAGCCATAGAACTTCAATTTTATTTGATACAGTAATCAATCAACATTATAGTTTAGGATTATTTTCGTATGATGGGTTTGCTGAACCTTTATATCGTTCGGCTTTACTATCTAATTTTTCGATACCTGAACCGAAAAAACAATCCAATAAACAAATCACCGATCATTGGCTGGTATGGTATGATGAGCAAAACAGAATTCATAATCATGCACCATTATTTTCGGTTATACAGTACTCTCTTGGTGTAAAAAACAAAAATTTATCTGTTAGTATGCTAGAATCAGAAGCGAAAAAATTGGATCAATATCTAGAATCACTCATTGTTTACCTAAAATCGACTAATACCTTTGACAATACGGTGATTATTATTACTGGTACAAACGATATTAAAATAGATACCGCTCAGAAATTAGTATTGCGTAATGACGATAAAGACTACAGCCGAGCATCTTTAAAAGTGCCATTAATCATGTCATGGCCAAATAAAAACAGTACAAACATAAGCAATATTACATCACAAACAGATATAATGCGTACATTAATGCAAGATGCTCTTCATGTTACCACATCACCACCACAATATAGCCAAGGTAACAATTTATTTAATAACAAGAAACGAGAATGGATTATTGCCGGTAATGATAATGAAATTGCTGCACTTTATAGTGATAAAACCATTATTCTTGATGCATTTGGTCGCTCTAAAATTTATAACCTTAATGGAAAAGTACAAAAAGGCGAAAAAATTAGCTTACCTATATTTTTACAAATTGTGACTGAAAATCGTCGATTCATGGTGGTTGATAACTAAATAATTAATTGAAAAAATAAATGATGATTTTTTCATAGTTTTTAATTTTCATCAGTGCTATTAGTGACATTAGGCTGTATTTAGTTATATAAGGAAAAATAATTAAAAGTTACCTAAAATAATGCATAAAAAATTTATTATATTTAGTGCACTGTTTTAATTATATACTATTTTAAAAAGATAAAGCATAGATAACATTAAAAGCTAATATTATCTATGCCAATGGTTTAAAGCTATTATTATGGTAAATGATAATAGCTAATGTTTGTTGTAAATAAATGCTACTTTACCTCTTTACCCATTGCTTGTAAGTCCGCATGATAAGAGGAGCGAACAAAAGGTCCACAAGCAGCATGTGTAAATCCCATCTCTAATGCTATCTGTTTTAATTCATCAAATTCTTGCGGTGAAACATAACGTTCAACAGGTAAATGATATTTACTTGGTTGTAGATACTGCCCAAGGGTAAGCATAGTAACACCATGGCTACGTAAATCTTTTAAAACCTGAATTAATTCTTCATTGGTTTCGCCAAGTCCAACCATTAATCCTGATTTTGTAGGAATTTCAGGATGTCGTTCTTTAAATGCTGCCAGTAATTTAAGTGATCCTTCATAGTTAGCGCCAGGGCGGATTCTCTTATATAATCGAGGTATATTTTCTAAATTATGATTAAATACATCAGGTGGATTATCACTTAAGACATCAATTGCTTCATCAATACAACCACGGAAGTCAGGTGTTAACGTTTCGACTTTGATACTAGGGTTTAAAGCACGGATTTTTTGTGTACAAGAAGAAAAATGACTAGCGCCACCATCTTTTAAATCATCCCTATCTACAGAAGTAATAACAACATAGCGCAACTTCATTTCTTGGATAGTTTTAGCTAGTTTTATTGGCTCATCTTGATCTGGTGGTAATGGACGACCATGTGCAACATCACAAAATGGACAACGGCGAGTACAGATATCTCCCAAAATCATAAAAGTGGCTGTACCATGGTTAAAGCATTCTGCTAAATTAGGGCAAGAGGCTTCTTCGCAAACTGAATGCAACCCATGTTTACGCATGGTATTTTTGATATGTGCAATATTATCAGAGTGAGCAGATAATTTAATTCGCATCCATTCAGGTTTTTTTAGAGGTGCAGAATCTTCTAATGTTATTGTTGGAATTAAGCGTGTTTTATCAGCATCACGATATTTCGAGCTTCTGATTATTGTTTCATTATTTTGCATAATTGGTATCTTAATACTTAGGTAGATAATTAATAAAATTATCGGTTAATAGTTGTTTTATTTCATTATAATCAATGTTTGAAACATAGTCTTTTAATTGTGTCATTTGCAACCCAGCATAACCACAAGGATTAATGTTATTAAAGGGAGCAAGATCCATATCAATATTTAATGCCAGCCCGTGTAGAGTACAACCCCGGTTTATATGCAAACCAAGGGAACAAATTTTTTTATGATTAATGTACACACCAGGGGCATCTGTTTTGGTGTAAGCTATAATACCATAATGCGCTAAAGTTTGAATGACACTATTTTCTAAAAAGCTTACCATATTGCGAATGCCAATCTTACGTCTTTTTAAATCAATTAGAGTATACATGATCTGTTGACCGGGTGCATGATAAGTAATTTGACCACCGCGGTCAGTTTGAATAACTGGAATATTTGTATGATTTAGTAAATGTTCAGCTTTACCCACTTTACCTTGGGTAAATACAGGCTTATGTTCTACTAACCAAATTTCATCAAGTGTTTTTTCATTACGATTTTGTGTAAATTCATGCATAGCTTGATAAGTTTGCATATAAGGAACAATATGTAAATCTTTAATGATAACATTATTAATGCTCATGGTATTGCTTATTGATATTAACAAAAAATTTATAAATATATATCAGATTTTACTACAATTTGACAACTTGTAGATGATTTCGATATAGACATTGTATCTTTTTTTTTGTATTTATTCATTAGTAAAATTTGGTTATTTATCAAATAACTAACACTGTATTAAATATTATCATTGAAATGGTTGATTAATTTGATAGGAATTAACATTCTTTTCTAAACCTTGGTTTGCTTTACTTTTTTCTTGAAAATGGCAGACTGATATTAATAAAGTTCCGTAATGCAGGCTTCTAGCTTATAAAGTTTCATAGCTTTAGTCATAGCTAAGGATAGCAAATACTGCATTTTTATAAACAAAAAAGAGGTTTTTATATGTCGGACATGCAAATGAATGATATCGATCCCGTCGAAACACGAGATTGGCTACAAAGTGTTGAGTCAATTATCCGTGAAGAAGGAATCGAACGTGCGCAGTATATTATTGAACAAATAGTCAATAAGGCGAGAGATGGAGGTGTACCGTTACTTTTTGGTTCTTCAACAAGTAATTATATAAATACTATTCCAGTAGAAGAACAACCTGCTTATCCTGGCGATTGGGAAATAGAAAGACGCATTCGTTCAATTGTTCGTTGGAATGCCATTATGATGGTACTAAGGGCATCAAAGAAAGATCTGGAACTTGGTGGTCATATGGCATCATTCCAATCAGCGGCTACATTTTATGAAGTTTGTTTTAATCATTTTTTCCGAGCACGCAATGAAAAAGATGGCGGCGATTTAATTTATTTCCAAGGGCATATTTCACCTGGGGTTTATTCGAGAGCATTTATTGAAGGTCGTTTAACCGAAGAACAATTAGACAATTTCCGCCAAGAAGTACATGGTAAAGGGTTACCTTCTTACCCACATCCTAAACTACTCCCAGAATTCTGGCAATTCCCAACAGTATCAATGGGGCTTGGTCCTATTAGTGCAATTTACCAAGCACGTTTTTTAAAATATTTAGAAAATCGTGGACTAAAAGATACTTCTGAACAAACTGTTTATGCTTTCTTAGGTGATGGTGAAATGGATGAACCAGAATCAAAAGGGGCAATCACCGTTGCAACGCGTGAAAAACTCGATAATTTAGTGTTTGTTATCAACTGTAATTTACAACGTTTAGATGGTCCAGTAACGGGTAATGGTAAAATCATCAATGAATTAGAAGGTGTTTTTGGTGGTGCCGGTTGGAATGTTATTAAAGTTCTTTGGGGTGATCGTTGGGATAAATTATTACAAAAGGATAAATCAGGTAAATTAATTCGCTTAATGAATGAAACGCTAGATGGTGATTATCAAACATTAAAATCTAAAGATGGCGCTTATGTTCGTGAGCATTTCTTCGGCAAATATCCTGAAACTGCAGAATTAGTTAAAGATATGTCTGATGAAGAAATCTTTAGATTAAACCGTGGTGGTCAAGATCCAGCTAAAATGTTCGCTGCATTCCAACGAGCAAAAGAAACGAAAGATCGCCCAACAGTTATTCTTGCTCACACCATTAAAGGTTATGGAATGGGAGCTGCAGCTGAAGCAAAAAATATTGCACACCAAGTGAAAAAAATGAATATGGATGGCGTGCGTCATGTTCGTGATTTCTTCAATATTCCAGTAACAGATGAAGCACTTGAAAAATTACCATACATCAAATTTGAAGAACATACTCCAGAATACAAGTATATCCATGAGCGTCGTAATGCATTACATGGTTACGTTCCATCGCGATTAACTAAGTTCTCTGGTACTGTTTCTATTCCACCACTAAGTGAATTCTCTTCATTACTTGAAGCACAATCAAAAGAAATATCAACCACAATTGCGTTTGTCCGAGCACTTAACATTATGCTGAAGGATAAAGAATTAGCACCACGATTAGTACCAATTCTAGCTGACGAAGCTCGTACTTTTGGTATGGAAGGCTTATTCCGTCAAATTGGTATTTATAATCCACATGGTCAAAAATACACGCCACAAGATAGAGAGCAAGTAGCTTATTATCGTGAAGATGAAAAAGGGCAAATCCTACAGGAAGGAATTAACGAATGTGGTGCAACGGCATCATGGTTAGCTGCTGCAACATCATATAGCACTAATGATTTCCCAATGATTCCTTTCTACATTTACTATTCAATGTTTGGATTCCAACGTATTGGCGATTTAATGTGGGCAGCAGGTGATCAACAAGCACGTGGATTTATGATTGGTGGCACATCAGGTCGTACAACATTAAATGGTGAAGGCTTACAACATCAAGATGGTCATAGCCATATTCAATCATTAACCATCCCTAATTGTATCTCATATGATCCAGCTTATGCTTATGAAGTTGCGGTAATCATGCAAGATGGTTTACGTCGTATGTATGGTGAACAAGAAAATGTTTATTACTACATTACAACACTTAATGAAAATTATGCACAACCTGCAATGCCCGAAGGTGCAGAAGAAGGCATTCGTCGTGGTATTTATAAACTAGATACCGTTGAAGGTCAAAAAGGCAAACCAACAGTACAGTTATTAGGTTCTGGTTCAATTTTACGTCATGTACGTGAAGCAGCTGATATTTTAGCGAAAAACTATGGTATTAGCTCTGAAGTTTATAGTGTAACATCCTTTACAGAGCTTGCTCGTGATGGACAAGATTGTGAACGTTACAATATGTTACACCCAAGCGAAGCACCTAAAGTTCCTTATGTTGCTCAAATTATGAATAATAATCCAGCAGTGGTTTCAACTGATTACATGAAAATCTTTGCTGAGCAAATTCGTGGATTTGTTCCTGCTGAAAGTTACCGAGTACTTGGCACAGATGGTTTTGGTCGAAGTGACAGCCGTGAAAATTTACGTCATCATTTTGAAGTTGATGCATCTTATGTCGTTGTTGCTGCATTGGGTGAACTTGCTAAACGCGGTGATATTGACGCAAGTGTTGTTGAAGACGCGATCAAAAAGTTCGAGATCAATGCTGATAAACTTAACCCACGAATTGCATAAGAGGTTGTCATAATGAGTATTCAAATTAAATTACCTGATATCGGCGGTGATGAAGTCGAAGTAACCGAAATTCTGGTTAACGTTGGTGATAAAGTTGAGGCAGAACAGTCAATTATGACTGTTGAAGGCGACAAAGCCTCAATGGAAATCCCTGCTCCACAAGCGGGTATTGTCAAATCCATTTCAGTAAAAATTGGTGATAAAGTCAAAACTGGCGTGGATATTATGGTTTTTGATGAACAGGGTAGCGCTGCATCGGCAGCGCCTGCTCCAGTACAAGAAGCGCCAAAAGCTGAAGTAGCAGCAGTGACAGCTGCAGCTAGTCAAATTGTTGATGTTAATGTACCTGATATCGGCGGCGACGAAGTTGAAGTGACCGAAATCTTGGTAAAAGTGGGTGACACAATATCTGTTGACGATTCATTAATTACTGTTGAGGGTGATAAAGCGTCAATGGAAGTACCAGCAACCATTGCAGGTACAGTTAAAAGTATCACGATAAAAGTGGGTGATAAAGTAAAAACAGGTTCCAAAATCATGGAATTTGAAACCACATCTAGTGCAGCTCCAGTTACTCAAGCAGCTCCAGCTGCCGCAGCTCCTGTTGCTGAAAAAGCAGCACCTGAGCCAACGCCAGCACCAGTTGCTGCAAAATCAGCGCCTGCTTCATCAAGCAATGAGTTTGTTGAAAACGATGCTTATGCTCATGCAACACCATCTGTACGTCGTTTAGCACGTGAATTTGGGGTAAATCTAGCAAAAGTTACCGCTACAGGTCCTAAAAACCGTATTTTACGTGAAGACATTCAAACTTACGTAAAAAATGCTGTTAAACAAATTGAAAGTGGCGCTACAGGTGGCGCATTACCTGGTCTATTACCATGGCCTAAAGTTGATTTTAGCAAATTTGGTGAAGTTGAAAGTTTACCATTAACTAAAATTCAAAAAGTATCAGGTGCAAATTTACACCGTAACTGGGTAATGATTCCGCATGTGACAGAATTTGATGAAACAGATATTACTGATTTAGAAGCATTTCGTAAGCAACAAAATGCAGAAGCAGATAAGAAAAAACTTGATCTTAAGATCACTCCACTTGTGTTTATCATGAAAGCGGTAGCAAGTGCATTAACAGCGTATCCACGCTTTAATAGCTCATTATCTGAAGATGCCCAAACCTTAATTATCAAAAAATACATTAATATTGGCGTTGCTGTCGATACACCAAATGGTCTTGTAGTACCAGTATTTAAAGATGTTGATAAAAAGGGTATTGTTGAACTTTCTCGTGAGCTTGCGGCAATTTCTAAAAAGGCACGTGAAGGTAAATTGACAGGTAGCGATATGCAAGGTGGATGTTTCACTATTTCTAGCCTTGGTGGCATTGGTACAACCTCGTTTACACCAATTGTTAATGCGCCAGAAGTTGGTATTTTAGGTGTATCTCGCTCTAGCATGAAACCAGTTTGGAATGGCAAAGAGTTTACACCACGGCTAATGTTGCCATTATCATTATCATTCGATCACCGAGTGATTGATGGGGCGGATGGTGCACGCTTCTTAAGCCATATTGTTAACGTCTTATCCGACTTACGTCGTTTAGTGATGTAATTAAGGAGATCAAATTATGAGTCAAGATGTTAAAACACAAGTTGTGGTTTTAGGAGCAGGACCAGCGGGGTATTCCGCTGCGTTTCGTGCTGCAGACCTTGGACTAGAAGTTACCCTTGTTGAACGTTATTCAACACTTGGTGGTGTTTGTTTAAATGTAGGCTGTATTCCATCAAAAGCATTACTTCATGTTGCTAAAGTAATGGATGAAGCAAAATCATTAACCGAACATGGTATCCATTTTGGTACACCTAGACTTGAATTAGACAAAGTGCGTGGCTGGAAAGAAAAAGTTATTAGTCAACTGACTAATGGACTAGCTGGTATGGCCAAAATGCGTAAAGTCAATGTTATTCAAGGTGAAGCACAGTTTACCGGTAGTCATACAATGGAGGTGACTTCATCAAAAGGAATAACTAAGATCACCTTTGATAATGCGATTATTGCAGCGGGTTCTCGTCCAATCAAGTTGCCTTTTATTCCACATGATGATCCGCGTATTTGGGATTCTACAGATGCCTTAGCGCTAACCACCATTCCTAAAAAATTATTATTAATGGGTGGCGGAATTATAGGCCTTGAAATGGGAACTGTATACCATGCACTTGGTTCAGAAGTTGATGTTGTTGAAATGTTTGACCAAGTGATCCCGGCTGCAGATAAAGATGTAATTAAAGTCTTTACTAAACAGATCCAAAAGAAATTCACGTTACGATTGGAAACTAAAGTTACTACCGTTGAAGCAAAACATGATGCAATTTATGTCACCATGGAAAAGAAAGACGGAACTACCGAAACCCATACTTATGATGCGGTATTAGTAGCAATTGGCCGTACACCAAATGGTAAATTAATTAGTGCCGAAAAAGCAGGCGTTAATGTTACTGACCGTGGATTTATCGAAGTGGATAAACAAATGCGCACCAACGTACCACACATTTATGCCATTGGTGATATTGTGGGGCAACCAATGCTTGCGCACAAAGGCGTACATGAAGGGCATGTAGCAGCAGAAGTGATTGCTGGTAAAAAACACTTCTTTGATCCAAAAACCATTCCTTCTATCGCTTACACAGAACCGGAAGTTGCCTGGGTAGGTTTAACTGAAAAAGAAGCGAAAGAAAAAGGTATTGATTATGAAGTATCAATTTTCCCATGGGCAGCCTCAGGACGAGCCATCGCTTCTGATTGTTCTGAAGGAATGACAAAACTGATCTTCAATAAAGCAGATAATCGCTTATTAGGTGGTGCAGTTGTTGGGGTCAATGGTGGTGAATTGCTTGGCGAAATCACTTTAGCCGTTGAAATGGGCTGTGATGCAGAAGATATTGCCTTAACCATTCATGCTCACCCAACTTTGCATGAATCGATCGGCTTAGCTTCTGAAATTTATGAAGGTTCCGTTACCGATTTACCTAATGCTAAAGCGATAAAGAAATAAAAAATTAATATTAGTTATTCTTTTTTTATTCATGTTTAAATACCGTTAGTTATACTAACGGTATTTTTATTTTTAAAATGCTATTTAGTCATTATAGTTTTATTATTAATAATTCTACATACAGAATATATAGTGTTTTTTTAAAATATAATTTATTGCATTAAAAGGCGTTAATAAAAATTAACCGATTAAAAATAGACTTCTTTGTGAATTTCATAATTAATTTTGTAAATTTTGTTAATAAAATTTTGTTTTTTTGACCATTAATCTATATCATTTCAGAGCATAATTATAATGTAATAACAATTAATTGATTTATCTAAGTAATGATAGTTTATGAACAGACTGCCGTTTTAAAAAAATCAGAATGGTAAAATATGGACTTATTTTATGTGTGATGGTAAATCACAATTGAAATAGACATTAAAAGCAGTTCGACTAATGCAATAATTAGATAGAATGGAATAAAAAGGATAAAAAATGGCAAAAGATTTAAATCCAATCATCCATCAAGTGGGTAAAACGTTAATCAGCGGATTATCAAACACCGAAAACCACAACCGTTACACACTAACCATTGATGAACTCAGCGCTCCTATATCGGTGTTAAACGTCAAAGGCGAAGAGGCCTTAAACCAGCTGTGGCATTACACCATTACTTTTACCAGTGCCAATAAAACCCTATCTACCGATGCTTTTTTAAACCAACCGGCTACTTTCTCATTTAATTCTGTTGTAAGCGATGCGCTCAGTTCTGCAATCCGTGCCTTGGGTGATTTTACCAATGATAAAAGCACTCGCAAGATTTATGGCATTATCACCGAGTTTAGCCAATTATCGGTAAATAAAGAAGAAGCGCATTATCAAGTGGTCTTATCGCCACGACTGGCTAGACTAACGTTAAACCG